>NZ_CP038635.1:3000000-3182500 GCF_004768545.1 Cupriavidus oxalaticus
AGTGGGTGTTTTTTATTCGGCCGACGGCAGCGCCTACTGGATGATGCCGCCGCCCAGGCACACCTCGCCGTCATACAGCACTGCCGACTGCCCCGGCGTGACGGCCCATTGCGCCTCGGCAAACCCCAGCTGCAGCGTGTCGCCGTCCGCCGCCTGCACGGTGCAGGCGGCATCGCTCTGGCGATAGCGGGTCTTGGCCGCCATCGCCGCGCCCGCCGCCGGTGCCTCGCCCGCCACCCACGACAAGTCCGACGCGGTCAGCACCGGCGTCAGCAGCCACGGGTGGTCGTGGCCCTGCACCACGTACAGCGTGTTATTCGCCATATCCTTGCGTGCCACGTACCAGGCATCGCCGTTGCCGTCGCGGCTGCCGCCCAGGCCAATGCCCTTGCGCTGGCCCAGCGTATAGAACGCCAGCCCGATATGCTCGCCCACGACCTTGCCCTCGGGCGTCTTCATCGGGCCCGGTTTGGTCGGCAGGTAGCGGTTCAGGAAATCGCGGAACGGCCGCTCGCCGATAAAGCAGATGCCCGTCGAGTCCTTCTTTTTCGCGTTCGGCAGGCCGATCTCGGCGGCGATCTCGCGCACGCGGGTCTTGGGGATCTCGCCCAGCGGGAACAGCGTGCGCGACAGCTGCGCCTGGTTCAGCCGGTGCAGGAAATAGCTCTGGTCCTTGGTGTGGTCGAGTGCCTTGAGCAGCTCGAAGCGCCCTGCCGCGTTCTGGCGCACGCGCGCGTAGTGGCCGGTGGCGATGGTCTCGGCGCCGAGCGTCATCGCATGGTCGAGGAAGGCCTTGAACTTGATCTCGGCATTGCACAGCACATCGGGGTTGGGCGTGCGGCCGGCCGAGTACTCGCGCAGGAAATCGGCAAAGACGCGGTCCTTGTACTCGGCGGCAAAGTTGACCGCCTCGACGTCGACGCCGATCAGGTCGGCCACCGACACCACGTCCAGCCAGTCCTGGCGCGTGGAGCAGTACTCGCTGTCGTCATCGTCTTCCCAGTTCTTCATGAACAGGCCGATGACCTCGTAGCCCTGCTGCTTGAGCAGCCACGCGGTCACTGACGAATCGACCCCGCCCGACATGCCCACGACCACGCGCTTCCCGTTCGCGCTTCCGTTGCCGTTCGCGCTCACAGCTGTGCTCCCATGGACAACGCCGAAGGGTGCGTGTACAGCGCGTCCAGCGCGAAGCGCTTGCCGGCCAGGTAGTCGTCGATGCAGGCCATCACCAGCGGCGAGCGGTGGCGTTCCGGGCAGGCGCGGATCTCGTCGGCGCTCATCCACACGGTGCGGACGATACCGGTGTCGAGCTGTCGGCCGGCGTCGAGCGAGCCCAGGTCGCCGGTAAAGGCAAAGCGCACGTATGTGACATCCGTACCGGTGCGCGACGACAGCGAGCGGCCCATGTAGCAGCCGAGCAACGCGCGCGGCTCGAAGGTGTGCGCGGTTTCTTCCAGGGTTTCGCGGATGACGGCGCGGATCAGGCTCTCGCCCGGATCCAGGTGGCCGGCCGGCTGGTTCAGGCGCAGCCCGTCCGCAGTTTCCTCTTCGACCAGCAGGAAACGTCCACCACGCTCGATCACGGCGGCAACGGTCACGCTGGCATTCCAATCACGTGGCATGATGCTCAATTTTTAGGCAATCTCGCATTCTACCGGTTGCCGGGCCATCGTGCAGCGCCATGGGCTTGCCGGCCGCCCAGCGCTGCGTAACTGTTCGGAACTGTCCGGAAATCCGGCACCGCAGTGCAGCAATAACCGACCGCGCGGTCACACCATAGCGCGTCAGATTGCTGTAAGCTGCGAAAAAATTGTGCGCTGCGGCCAAACCGGCACGGCGAGCAACGGGCCAGACGTCGGTCCGACCAACCAGATTACGACGCCAGCTAAAGGAGAAATCGACGATGTACATCGGCATCCCGCAGGAGACGCGGGCAGGCGAAACTCGCGTCGCCGCCACCCCCGAGACGGTCAAGAAATACGTCGCCCAGGGCCACAAGGTGGTCGTGCAGGCCGGCGCCGGCGTTCGCGCCAGCCAGCCCGACGGCGCGTATGAAGCGGTCGGCGCCACCATCGGCACCGCTGCCGAAGCGCTGGGGGCACAGCTGGTGCTCAAGGTGCGCGCGCCCGACGACGCGGAACTGGCACAGATGAAGCCGGGGGCCGTACTGGTGGGCATGCTCAATCCCTTCGATGCCGAGAACAACGCGCGCATGGCGGCAGCCAACGTGATCGCGTTCGCACTCGAGGCCGCGCCGCGCACCACGCGCGCGCAGAGCATGGACGTGCTGTCGTCGCAGGCCAACATCGCCGGCTACAAGGCCGTGCTGGTGGCCGCGCACCACTACCAGCGCTTCATGCCGATGCTGATGACCGCCGCCGGCACCGTCAAGGCCGCACGCGTGCTGATCCTGGGCGCCGGCGTCGCCGGCCTGCAGGCGATTGCCACCGCCAAGCGCCTGGGCGCGGTGATCGAAGCGTCCGACGTGCGCCCCGCGGTCAAGGAGCAGATCGAATCGCTCGGCGGCAAGTTCCTCGACGTGCCGTTCCTGACCGACGAAGAGCGCGAGATCGCGCAGGGCGTGGGCGGCTATGCGCGGCCGATGCCGCCGGACTGGATGAAGCGCCAGGCCGAGCTGGTGCACCAGCGCGCGATCCAGGCCGACATCGTCATCACCACCGCGCTGATCCCGGGCCGCAAGGCGCCGGTGCTGCTGCAGGAAGCGACCGTGCAGCAGATGAAGCCGGGCTCGGTGGTGGTCGACCTGGCCGCCGCGCAGGGCGGCAACTGCCCGCTGACGGTGGCCGACGAAGTGGTCGAGCGCCATGGCGTCACCCTCATCGGCCATACCAACCTGGCCAGCATGGTGGCGGCCGACGCCTCGGCGCTCTATGCGCGCAACGTGCTGGATTTCCTCAAGCTTGTCGTCGACAAGGATGGCCAGTTCACGCTCAACCTCGAAGACGACATCGTCGCCGCCTGCCTGATGTGCCGGGACGGCCAAGTCGTGCGCGAGGCTGCGTAATGCCCGCGGGCGCCGCGCGCGAGGAAATCAAGAAGGTTTGAGTCTGCGCCCCTCTCCCGCAAGCGGGAGAGGGGGCACGCAACGGTCTTCCAGAGCCACTGGCCCTTGACGTGCCCTGACCGTAATACTGCAAAGAACAACATAGCGACACGCAGCATCCCGGTTTCAAAGCAAAGGAGGAGAAGTCGATGGAGATGGTGAACCACACGGTGATCAACCTGATCATCTTCGTGCTGGCAATCTACGTGGGCTACCACGTGGTCTGGACGGTCACGCCAGCCCTGCATACGCCGCTGATGGCGGTAACCAACGCAATCTCGGCCATCATCATCGTCGGCGCGATGCTCGCCGCGGGCCTGACCGAAGGCGCCACGGGCCGCATCATGGGCACGCTGGCGGTGGCACTGGCCGCGGTCAACGTGTTCGGCGGCTTCCTGGTCACCCAGCGCATGCTGGAAATGTTCAAGAAGAAGGAGCCGAAGGCCAAGGCGGCCGAACCCAAGCAGGCACTGGCCAGGGAGGGCGCGTAATGGCAGCCGGCCTCGTCAGCATGAACCTCGTCACCCTGCTCTACCTGGTGGCCTCGGTCTGCTTTATCCAGGCGCTCAAGGGGCTGTCGCACCCGGCCTCGGCCCGCAAGGGCAATGCCTTCGGCATGATCGGCATGGCGATCGCGGTGGTCACCACGCTGGTCCTGATCATCAAGCTCAAGAATGAGTTCCTGGCGGCCGGCACGGCGCAGTCGTCGGTGGGCTCCGGCCTGGCGCTGATCTTCGGCGCGCTGGTGGTCGGCGGCGGCATCGGCGCCTACGTGGCGCGCAAGGTGCAGATGACCAAGATGCCCGAGCTGGTCGCGGCGATGCACTCGCTGATCGGTCTCGCGGCGGTGTTCATCGCGGTGGCCGCGGTGGCCGAGCCGGCCGCGTTTGGCATCACGCCGGCAGGCTCGCACCTGATCCCGCTGGGCAACCGCATCGAGCTCTTCATCGGCTGCTTCGTCGGCGCCATCACCTTCTCCGGTTCGGTGATCGCCTTCGGCAAGCTGGCCGGGCGCTACAAGTTCCGCCTGTTCCAGGGCGCGCCGGTGGTGTTCGCCGGCCAGCACTGGCTGAACCTGCTGCTGGCGGTGGCGATGGTCGGCTTCGGCGTGATCTTCTTCATGTCGCAGGACTGGCTGCCGTTCCTGATCATGCTGGCGATCGCGTTCGTGCTGGGCGTGCTGATCATCATCCCGATCGGCGGCGCCGACATGCCGGTGGTGGTGTCGATGTTGAACTCGTACTCGGGCTGGGCGGCGGCGGGCATCGGCTTCTCGCTGAACAACCCGATGCTGATCATCGCCGGCTCGCTGGTGGGCTCAAGCGGTGCCATCCTCTCGTACATCATGTGCCGCGCGATGAACCGCTCGTTCTTCAACGTGATCCTGGGCGGCTTCGGCGGCGATGCGTCGGCTGGCGCGTCCGCCGGCGCGCAGGCGCAGCGCAACGTGAAGTCCGGCTCGGCCGACGATGCCGCCTTCCTGATGGGCAACGCCGAGACCGTGATCATCGTCCCCGGCTATGGCCTGGCGGTGGCGCGCGCGCAGCACGCGCTGAAGGAACTGACCGAAAAGCTGGCCGAAAAGGGCGTGACCGTGAAGTACGCGATCCACCCGGTGGCGGGCCGCATGCCCGGCCACATGAACGTGCTGCTGGCCGAGGCCGAGGTGCCGTACGACCAGGTCTTCGAGATGGAAGACATCAACAGCGAGTTCGGCCAGGCCGACGTGGTGCTGGTGCTGGGCGCCAACGACGTGGTCAACCCGGCGGCCAAGACCGATCCCAAGTCGCCGATCGCCGGGATGCCGATCCTGGAGGCGTACAAGGCCAAGACCATCATCGTCAACAAGCGCTCGATGGCGGCCGGCTACGCCGGCCTGGACAACGAGCTGTTCTACATGGACAAGACCATGATGGTGTTCGGCGACGCCAAGAAGGTGGTCGAGGACATGTTCAAGGCGGTCGACTAAGACCGCCGTGCCCGCAGGCGGCCGGGCCGTCCCGGCCGCCTGCGGCGCCGTGCCTTGCAAGGCAGCCACGGCGCGCTATACTGGCCTGCGAATGCGCACGCCGGCTTGCCGAATGCGCCGAACCCCTGCCCGCCGGCCCCGACGCCAACGCATCATGACCTTCAACCCGCATGACCGGAACCTGTCGGTCTTCCATCACCCGGTCCTGACCGTCCTGGTCGACGACAGCAAATCGTTCATCGACAGCCTGGCCTTCCAGATGGATGCCTCGCGCGCGGTCATCACCTTTACCGATCCGCGTGAAGCACTGCAATGGATCCGCGAGGCCTATGCCACCCGCTTCCCCGGCTTCCTGCCGGTGCGGGTCACGCATGACGACCTGACCTTCCTGACCGAGCGCCGCACCGTCCAGCTCGACATCGACCGGATTTACCGCCAAATCCACGATGTCAACCGCTTCCTGCAGCCGGGCGTGATCGTGGTGGACTACTCGATGCCGCAAATGGACGGACTGGAGTTCTGCCAGGCGCTGCAGGACCTGCCGTGCAAGACCATCCTGCTGACCGGCACGGCTGACGAAAGCATCGCCGTGCAGGGCTTCAACCACGGGCTGATCGACCGCTACGTCAAGAAGCACGACAGCAATATGGTGGAGCGGCTGGACCAGGAAATCGAGGCCATGCAGCAGGCATACTTCGCCACGCTGTCGCGCACGCTGCGCGAGCTGCTGACGCGGCATTCGTTCTCGTTCCTGTCCGACCCGGCCATGACCGAGCGGGTGCGCCAGCTCACGGCGCGCTACGGCTTTGTCGAGTACTACCTGTACCCCAACCCGGCCGGCATCCTGCTGTTGACTGCGCAAGGCCACGCCACGCTGATGGTGATCGAGACCCGCGCCGGCCTTATGAGCCAGGTGGAATCGGCCGAAGCCTACGATGCGCCCGCCGCGCTGATCGAAGGCCTGCGCGAGGGCCGCCTGATACCGTTTTTCTGGCCGGGCAACGGCATGTACACGCCCGCCTGCATCGACTGGGAGCAATACTGCCTGCCGGCCGAGCGCTGCGAGGGCAACGAAGAGTTCTTCTACGCCCTGTTCGACCTGCCGCGCCACCTGCTGCAGGAGCCGGTGGTCAGCCTGCAGGGCTTCCTGGCCGATTTTTCGCGCCATTCCGAGGCCTTGACGGGGCGCAAGCGCCTCTGACACCGGCCGGGCACTGCCAGGACAGAGAGGCGCTCAGTCCGCCTGCGGCACCCGGTTGGTGCCGCGCACCATGTCAAAGCGGAACAGCCGGCATTCGATATTGCCGTTGTAGAGCGGCGTGCGGCGCGATTCTTTAAGCCGCAGCCGGCGCGGAAAGCCCAGGTCGCCGGTAAAGACCCACGCCTGCCAGCCCGCGAAGTTCTGCTTGAGCGTCGTGGCAAAGGCGTTGGCGAACTGGTTGGCGGCCGCCTCCTCCACCTCGTCGCGCGGCATCTCCTCCTCCGCCATGCGGCGCTGCCCGCGGACCGCGATGCGCTCGCCGTATGGCGGGTTCATCAGCAGCAGGCCCGGCTCGTCGTAGGGCGGCTGCACGAAGCGCGCATCGACCTGCTTGGTGCGCGCCTCGCCCGGCAGGCCGGCGCGCTGCCAGTTGGCCTGCGTGATGGCCAGCATGTCGGTTGAGATGTCCGATCCCACCACCTGCAGCTCATCCGCCGAGGCCAGCATGCGCGCGCGCTGGGCGTCGTCCTTGAGCTTCTGCCACGCCTTGCGGTCGACGCCCTTGAGCCATTCGAAGGCAAAGCTGCGGCTGCCGCCCGGGGCAATGCCCAGCGCCACCTGGGCGGCTTCGATCAGGAACGTGCCGCTGCCGCACATCGGGTCGTAGAACGGCCGGAAGGTCTGCCCAGGGACCCAGCCCGCCAGGCGCAGGATGCCGGCGGCCAGGTTTTCCTTCAGCGGCGCCTCGCCCTTCTCGGTGCGCCAGCCGCGCTTGAACAGGGGCTCGCCGGTGGTGTCCAGGTACAGCGTGCAGTCGCGCTCGGTCAGGTGGGCATAGACGCGCACATCCGGGCTGACGGTATCGACACTCGGGCGCGCGCCGAGGCGTTCGCGCATGGCGTCGCAGACGCCGTCCTTGACCCGCAGCGCGATGAAATTCAGGCTGCGCAGCGGCGACTTGTGCGCGGTGATATCGACGCGCAGCGATTCGTCCGGCGAGAACCACTGCTCCCAGCGCACGCCGCGCGCCAGGTTGTAGATGTCGTCCTCGTGCCGGTAGCCGCGCGCGGCCACGCGCAGCAGCACGCGGCTGGCAATGCGCGAATGCAGGTTGACCGCATAGGCTGCGGCCATCTCGCCGGAGAAATTGACCCCGCCCGGCACCTCCTGGTGCACCGTGAACGGCGCCAGCGCGGCCATGCCCGGCCGGGCGGCGATCTCGCGCAGTTCTTCGGCGAGGGCGCCCTCCAGGCCGCGCGGGCAAGGGGCAAAAAAGGCTTGGGTCATGGGTCAGGTTTCCTGCAAACAAAAACGTCCGCCGTAGCGGACGGGAGATATCCGATAGCTTAGTTCAAGCGGCGGCGAGCGCGCGCTCGAGGAAGTCGAGCCGGTCCTGGCCCCAGAACGGCTGGCCGTCGAACACATACCACGGCGCACCGAACACGCCGGCCGAGATCGCATCCTGCGTGTTCTGCGCGTAGGCCGCCTGGACCGACTGGGCCTCGCTGGCCTTGAGCAGGCCAGCGCCATCCAGGCCGGCCTCGTCGGCGATCTGCGCCAGCGTGGCGGCATCGGCGATATTGCGCTGCTGCGCCCACACCGCTGCGCCGATCGCGCCGGTCAGCTGCATCGCGCGCGCGGTGCCGTGCGCCAGTTGCGCCGCGATGATCAGCTTGCTGGCCGCGTCGCCGGAGACCGGGAAGAAGGTTGGCTCCAGGTTCAGCGGCAGGTCCAGGAATGCGCTCCAGCGCTTGAGCTCGACCAGCCGGTAAGCCTGGCGCTGCGGCGGGCGCTGCGCCAGCGGCAGTCCGCCGGAGACGGAGAATACCTTGCCCATGTCGCAGGGCTTCAGGTTCACCTGCACGCCGTGGCGTTCGGCCATGGCGGCAAAGCGCGCATGGCCCATGTAGACGAACGGCGATTGCGGCGTCAGGTAGTAGTCAACCAGCTTGCTCATCTCGATCTCGCAATTTGTGGAGCGGTCGCCCTGCTCAGAACGGCTTGACGACCACCAGGATCACCACAGCCAGCAGCACCAGCACCGGCAGCTCGTTGAACCAGCGATAAAACTTGTGCGAGCGCGTATTGCGCCCGCCTTCGAACTTGCGCAGCAGTACGCCGCAGCCGTGGTGGTAGCCGATCAGCACCAGCACCAGCGCCAGCTTGGCATGCATCCAGCCCTGCCCGGTGCCGCGGCCGATGCCGTAGCCCAGGTACAGCCACAGCCCGAACACCACCGCCGGCACCGCCAGCATGGTCATGAAGCGGAACAGCTTGCGCGCCATCAGCAGCAGGCGCTGGGTGCTGGCGGCGTCGGTCTCCATCGCCAGGTTGACGAAGATGCGCGGCAGGTAGAACAGGCCGGCGAACCACGAAACGACGAAGACGATATGCAGCGCTTTGACCCAGAGCATCGGCGGACAGACGTTGGCTTGCGGTTGTTATTGTTGTTGGCGGGCCGGCTTGAGGTCCGGCCTCAGGTCCAGCTTCAGGTCCGGATCTCGCCGTGCCCGAAGACCACGTACTTGAGCGAGGTCAGCCCTTCCAGCCCGACCGGGCCGCGTGCGTGCAGCTTGTCGTTGGAGATGCCGATCTCCGCGCCCAGGCCGTATTCGAAACCGTCGGCGAAGCGGGTCGAGGCGTTGATCATGACGCTGGCCGAATCGACCTCGCGGATAAAACGCATGCCCGCCGAGTAGTCCTCGGTGATGATCGAATCGGTGTGGTGCGATCCGTATTCGTTGATATGCGCGACGGCGTCATCCAGGCCGGCGACGGTCTTGATGGCGAGGATCGGGGCCAGGTATTCCAGGCGCCAGTCTTCCTCGGCGGCATCGACCAGGCCGCTGAAGCCGGCGGCTTCCAGCGTGGCGCGGGTGGCCGGGCAGACGCGCAGTTCGACGCCCTTCTCCTGGTAGATGCGGCACAGCGGCGGCAACGCGGTGGCGGCAATGTCCCGCGACACCAGCAGCGTTTCCATGGTGTTGCATGGCGCGTAGCGCTGGGTCTTGGCGTTGTCGCAGACGCGCACGGCCTTGTCCAGGTCGGCGGCGGCGTCGATGTAGACGTGGCAGATACCGTCCAGGTGCTTGATCATCGGCACGCGCGCTTCTTCCATCAGGCGCGCGATCAGGCTCTTGCCGCCGCGCGGCACGATCACGTCGACGAATTCGGTCATGGTGATCAGGCGGCCGACCGCGGCGCGGTCGGTGGTCTCGATCACCTGCACGGCTTCCGGCGGCAGGCCGGCGGCGGCCAGGCCCTCTGCCACCAGCGCGGCCAGCGCGGTGTTGGATTCAATCGCTTCGGATCCGCCTCGCAGGATGGTGGCGTTGCCCGACTTCAGGCACAGCGCCGCGGCATCGATGGTCACGTTGGGGCGCGACTCGTAGATGATGCCGATCACGCCCAGCGGCACGCGCATCTGGCCGACCTGGATGCCGGTCGGGCGGAACTTCATGTTTGAGATCTCGCCGATCGGGTCGGCCAGCGCGGCGATCTGCTCCAGGCCGGCGGCCATGGTGGCAATGGCCTTGTCCGACAGCGTCAGGCGGTCGACGAAGGCGGCATCCTGGCCGTTGGCGCGGGCACGTTCCACATCGCGCGCATTGACGGCCTTGAGCTTGTCGGCATCGCGGCGGATGGCGGCGGCAATGGTCAGCAGCGCCTGGTTCTTGTCCGCCGTGGAGGCACGCGCCATCGCGCGCGACGCCGCGCGGGCCTGGCGGCCGACGCGGTCCATGTATTGGTTGAGGTCGAGCTCGTTCATGTCAGTGGCCGGGGGAAGGCCGTCAGTGTGTGTTCCTCCCCTCTCCCGCGCGCGGGAGAGGGGTTGGGGGAGCGGGCCGGTGCATCAACGGGCGATATCGCAAGATTTCCCGCCTGCCTGCCCTCTCCCCCGGCCCCTCTCCCGCAAGCGGGAGAGGGGAGCAAACCCTCAGGGAAGCAAACCCTAGCGCGCAATCATCAGCGCCAGCTGCTGCAAACCGTCCCATGGCTCGGCCGGCAGCGGCGCGCCGCCCGGTGGCGGCAGGTCGTACAGGCCCTTGACCTGCCGGTCCAGCCGCGCCGCCAGTGCCAGCGCCGCTTCCAGCCGGGGCAGCTGGAGCCGCTGCGCGGCCTGTGGCACCAGCCGCTCGCGCGGTCCCCAGACGCGCAGTTCGCGCATCAGCACGCCCGCCGGCTTGCCGGCCGCAAGGCCTTGCCGGACCTTGGATAATACGCGAATTTCCTCAGTCAGCGCCCACAGCACCAGCACCGTCGCCTCGCCCTCGCCGCGCAGCCCTTCGAGCATGCGCACCAGGCGCGGCACGTCGCCCGACAGCATCGCCTCGGACAGCTTGAAAACGTCGTAGCGGGCCACGTTCAGCACCGCGTCGTGGACCTGGTCGAAGCTCAGTTCCCCCGGCGGGTACAGCAGGCCCAGCTTCTGGATTTCCTGGTGCGCCGCCAGCAGGTTGCCCTCGACCTTGTCGGCGACAAACTGCAGCGCGCGCCGCCCAGGCTCGCCGCCCTCGACGCGCTGCTGCTGCAGTGCCAGCCGTTCGCCGACCCAGGCCGGCAGCCGGGTGCGGTCCACCGTGTCGACCTTGATCGACACGCCGGCGCCTTCCAGCGCCTGGAACCACGCCGACTTGGAAGTGGCGAAATCCAGCCGCGGCAGCGTCACCAGCATCACCACGTCCGGCGACGGCTGCGCCGCCACCGCGCGCAGCGCCTCGCCGCCGTCCTTGCCGGGCTTGCCCGAAGGGATGCGCAGCTCGACGATCTTGCGGTCGCCGAACAGCGACATCGACTGCTGCGCCTCGACCAGCTGGCCCCAGTGGAAGCCGCGCTCGGCCACCAGCACCTCGCGCTCGGAAAACCCCGCTTCGCGCGCCGTGGCGCGCAGGCGATCCACGGCCTCCAGCACCAGCAGGTGCTCGTCACCGTGCACCACATACAGCGGCGCCAGGCCGCGGGCCCTGGCCTGCTTCAGGTGCGCGTCGAGCCCGTCGAGCTTGAGTTGCATGCCGTCACTCTGCCCTGCTCAGATGGCCTTGACCGCGGCCAGCCGGCGCATCAGCTGCTGCACGATGTCGCGCTGCATGTCGCGGTACAGCTGCTGCTCTTCGTAGTCCTTGGCCAGCGTGTTGGCTTCGTTGTAGGTCAGGTCGCGCGTCAGCACCAGCTGCGACGGCGCGATCAGTTCCTTGCCGGCGGCATCGCGCAGGCGGAAGGTGAAGCGCTGCGTCAGGCGGTATTCGCGCACCACGCCCTCGGTCGTGATCGACAGGATGGACTTGGTGCGGGTGTCCTGTAGCACGTCCAGCAGCGCGTCGGCCTCTTTCTGGTCGGCCACCACCTGGGTGTCGGAGCCGCCGCGGATGGCGCGGCGCAGGTCCGCGCCCATCAGCGAGTTGGGCGGGATCCCGATATAGAGCCGCTTGAACGCGAAGTCCGAATTGCCGCGCATGTGGAAGCCGCAGCCGGCCAGCAGGCCCGTTGCCGGCACCGCCAGCATCGCCGCGAGCGCCTTGCGGCGGCCCATGTTCAGTCGCTTCATTCTTGGCGATTCCTCAGTCAGGTTCCGGGCCGCTGACCCGTTACAGCACCACGTTCACCAGCCGGCCCGGCACCACCACGATCTTCTTCGGCGCCTTGCCTTCGGCAAACTTGGCCACGGTCTCGCAGCCGGCGGCGGCCGCCTCGATCGCGGCGCGGTCGGCGCTGGCCGGCACGGTAATGCTGCCGCGCACCTTGCCGTTGATCTGCAGCACCAGTTCGATCTCGCTGCGCACCAGCGCGGCTTCGTCGACCTGCGGCCACGGGGCGTCGAGCAGGTCGCCGGCTTCGGCGGCGAAGCCCAGCTGTTCCCAGAGGCCGTGGGTGATGTGCGGCACCACCGGGTACAGCACGCGCAGCAGGATGCCGAAGCACTCGCGGCGCGCGGCCGGCGAAGCGGTCTTGGCGTCTTCCAGCGCGTTCAGCATCTTCATCGTGGCCGAGACCACGGTGTTGTACTGGATGCGCTGGTAGTCGTAGTTGGCTTGCCTGAGCACGCCGTGGATCTCGCGGCGCAGCTCGGCGTCATCGGCCGTGATCGCACTGCCGGCGCCATCGCGCAACGCGGCGGCGTTGGCGTAGCCGTAGTTCCACACACGGCGCAGGAAGCGCGAGGCGCCCTCCACGCCCGAGCCGCTCCACTCCAGCTGCTGCTCGGGCGGCGCGGCGAACATCACGAACAGGCGCGCGGTGTCGGCGCCGTACTGGTCGATCAGCGCCTGCGGGTCGATGCCGTTGTTCTTGGACTTCGACATCTTCTCGATGCCGCCGATCACCACCGGCTGGCCGTCGGCCTTCAGCGCAGCGCCAACCGGGCGGCCGCGCTCGTCGGTCTGCACGTCGACGTCGGCCGGGTTGTACCAGTGCTTCTTGCCCGAGGCGTCTTCGCGGTAGAAGGTCTCGTTCAGCACCATGCCCTGCGTCAGCAGGTTGGTGAACGGCTCGTCGAACTTGACCAGGCCCAGGTCGCGCATGACCTTGGTCCAGAAGCGCGCGTACAGCAGGTGCAGGATCGCGTGCTCGATGCCGCCGATGTACTGGTCCATCGGCATCCAGTAGTCGTTGCGGGCATCGACCATGGTGGCCGCGTCCGGGCAGGTATAGCGCATGTAGTACCAGCACGAATCGATGAAGGTATCCATCGTGTCGGTCTCGCGGCGCGCGGGCTTGCCGCACGACGGACAGGTGCACTGCAGGAAGCGCGGGTCCTTGGCCAGCGGGTTGCCGGTGCCGTCCGGCACCAGGTCTTCGGGCAGCACCACCGGCAGGTCCTGTTCAGGCACCGGCACCACGCCGCAGCTGTCGCAGTGGATCAGCGGGATCGGCGTGCCCCAGTAGCGCTGGCGCGAGATGCCCCAGTCGCGCAGGCGCCAGGTGGTCTTCTTCTCGCCAAGGCCCATCGCGCCCAGGTCGGCGGCGATGGCTTCCACCGCGGCCTGGTAGCCGAGGCCGTCATACTTGCCGCTGTGGACGCAGGTGCCGTTTTCCTTGTCGCCGTACCATTCCTGCCAGGCTTCGGTCGAGTACGGCTGGCCCTTCACGTCGATCACCTGCTTGATCGGCAGGCTGTACTTGTTGGCGAAGGCGAAGTCGCGCTCATCGTGCGCGGGCACGCCCATCACGGCGCCGTCGCCGTAGCTCATCAGCACGTAGTTGCCGACCCACACATCGACCTTGTCGCCGGTCAGCGGGTGCGTGACCTGCAGCCCGGTCGGCATGCCCTTCTTCTCCATGGTCGCCATGTCGGCTTCCATGACCGAGCCGTGCTTGCATTCGTCGATGAAGGCAGCCAGTTCGGGGTTGTTCAGCGCGGCGTGCGTGGCCAGCGGGTGCTCGGCGGCGACCGCGCAGAAGGTCACGCCCATGATGGTGTCGGCGCGCGTGGTGAAGACGTAGAGCTTGCCGTCGTTGATCGGCTTGCCGTCCTCGCCCGGGATGTCATGCGTGAAGGCGAAGCGCACGCCCACGCTCTTGCCGATCCAGTTCTGCTGCATTACCTTGACGCGCTCGGGCCAGCCCAGGCCGTCGAGGTCGCCCAGCAGCTCCTCCGCATACTCGGTGATGCGCAGGTAGTACATCGGGATCTCGCGCTTTTCCACCACCGCGCCCGAGCGCCAGCCGCGGCCGTCGATGACCTGCTCGTTGGCCAGCACAGTCTGGTCGACCGGGTCCCAGTTGACGGTTCCGGTCTTGCGGTAGGCGATGCCCTTTTCCAGCATCTTCAGGAACAGCCACTGATTCCAGCGGTAGTAGTCCGGGCTGCAGGTGGCGACCTCGCGCGACCAGTCGATGGCCAGGCCCATCGACTGCATCTGCTTCTTCATGTAAGCGATGTTGTCGTAGGTCCAGGCGGCCGGCGCCACGCCGTTGTTCAGCGCGGCGTTTTCCGCCGGCATGCCGAAGGCGTCCCAGCCCATCGGCATCAGCACGTTGTTGCCGTTCATGCGCAGGTAGCGCGCCATCACATCGTTGATGGTGTAGTTGCGCACGTGGCCCATGTGCAGCTTGCCCGACGGGTATGGCAGCATCGAGCAGGCGTAGAACTTGGCCTTTTCCTTGCCGTCGGGGCCCGCTGCATGCTCCGACACGCGGTAGGCGTCGATGGCTTGCCAGTGCTGCTGGGCGGCTTGTTCAACGGCGGAAGGAAGGTATTTGTCTTGCATGGTCGGGACAGCAGTCAGGGCAACGATCAGGGCAGCGCCTGCGCGGCATCTGGCCTGCCGGCAGCCGGGGAAGCGTTGGAATGTGGGCGGCGGGCGCCCGTCTGGGGCGCCCGTCCGGCGAGCAATGCTAAAGCAATCGATTATAACCGTGGCGCCGGCGCTGGCCGCGCCGGGGGCGCCTTACTTCAGGCCCAGCACGTCCTGCATGTCGAACAGGCCGTTGGGCTTGTCGGCCAGGAAACGGGCCGAACGCACGGCACCGTCGGCATAGGACTGGCGGCTGGACGACTTGTGGCTGATCTCGATGCGCTCGCCGATGCCGGCAAACATCACGGTGTGGTCGCCGACGATGTCGCCGCCGCGGATGGTGGCAAAGCCGATCGAATTGGGATCTCGCTCGCCGGTATGGCCCTCGCGGGCATAGACGGCGCAGGTCTTCAGGTCGCGGCCGAGCGCATCGGCGATCACTTCACCCATCTTCAGCGCGGTGCCCGACGGGGCGTCGACCTTGAAGCGGTGGTGGGCCTCGATCACTTCGATGTCGTAGCCGGTCGACAGCAGCTTGGCCGCCACTTCCAGCAGCTTGAAGGTGGCATTGACGCCGACGCTGAAGTTGGCGGCAAAGACGATGCCGATGGACTTGGCGGCTTCGGCCAGCGCGGCCTTGCCGGCGTCGTCGAAGCCGGTAGTGCCGACCACCATCTTGACGCCCAGCTTCTTCGCCACGGCCAGGTGCGCCAGCGTGCCTTCCGGACGGGTGAAGTCGATCAGGCAATCCGCAGCGGCCAGGCCGGCTTCCAGGTCCGCCGTGATCGCCACGCCGGTGTTGCGGCCCAGGAACAGGCCCGCGTCCTGGCCCAGTGCCGGCGAGCCCGGCAGGTCGAGCGCGCCCGACAGCTTCACGCCCTCGGTGTTCAGCACTTGTTCGATCAGCATGCGGCCCATGCGGCCGGATGCGCCTGCGATGGCGATGTTCATGGTGTCTGGCTCAGCGGAATGTGCGCAATACGCGAAAAGTGAATGGGCCGGTCATGGCTGACCGGCCCGGGAACAGATGGCAAGCCGCGGATGGCGGCTCAGTTGGCCTTGGACGCTTCGGCGGGCGCGGTGGCCTGGGCGGGGGCGGGGGCCGCAGCCGGCGGCGCTTCAGCCGCGGGGGCGGCAGATGCAGCGGGCGCCTGTGCCGGCGCGGCGGCCGGCTCGGCCGCCTGCCGCGGCACGAAGTTTTCCACGGTGGTCTGCGGCTCAGCCTGGGCAGCGGCCGTGCTGCTGGTGGACACCTTGCCCGGGGTCTGGTCCTTCAGCGCCTTCTTCATGCCGTCAATTTCGGCGATCAGCTCGTATTCGGACGGCAGTTCGTCGCCACCAAACTTGACCAGGCGGTCGCCATCGAAAAAGACCGTATAGCGGCGCTGCTGCACCACCGGGGTATTGCCGCGGCGGAACGAGAACACATAGTCCCAGCGGTTGGCGTGGAACACATCGGTCAGCAGCGGCGTGCCGAGCAGGAACTTGACCTGCTCGCGCGTCATGCCTTCGCGCAGTTGCGAAGCGGCCTCGCGGGACACGAAGTTGCCCTGCACGATATTGATCCGGTACGGCGTGATGGCGTTGGCTACCTTGCGCGAGGTGGAATCGTAGGCCGAGCAGGCGCCGGCCAGCAGAGCCGCGGCCAGCAGGGAGACAACCAGCGTCGGGCGCATGGCGGACGAACGGATATAACGCATGTATCTCGCTTCCGGGAGGGAAAGGGAAAGTACGGAAAGTACCGCGGAAGACCGGCGCAGCAAGCGCTGCAAGAGCCGGCTACACCACATGCGGACGGGGCGCCTGCCGCGGCAACCACATGGGACCGACGGCAAATGCCTGAGGCGCGTTGCCCACATGGCATGCGGCACCGCGGGCGACTTTTGCTGTCAAAACCCTTATGATTCAACTATCCAGACATTGTACTCTAGGGAGTCACGCCCATGCCGAGTCCGGCGGACCTCAAGAATATCGGCCTGAAGGCGACCGTGCCCAGGCTGAAGATTCTTGAAATTTTTCAGACCAGCGAACAGCGGCACCTGAGCGCGGAAGACGTCTACCGTATCCTGCTGAACGAGCATATGGATATCGGCCTCGCAACCGTCTACCGCGTGCTCACCCAGTTCGAACAGGCAGGCCTGCTGTCGCGCAACAACTTCGAATCCGGCAAGGCCATTTTCGAACTCAACGAAGGCAAGCACCACGACCACCTGGTCTGCCTCGATTGCGGCCGCGTCGAGGAGTTCTTCGACTCCGAGATCGAGCATCGCCAGCAAAGCATTGCGCGCGAGCGCGGCTTTACCCTGCAGGAACATGCACTGTCGCTGTACGGCAACTGCACGAAGACCGACTGTCCCCACAGACCCAAACGATAAGCCGGCGCACGCACCGCGTAGCGCATCCGGCAAAACAAAAACCGGCGCCAGGCGCCGGTTTTTTTATGGGAATGCCCTGGTTCAGGGCTCGCGCAGCGCCTGCAGGTCGTCTGCAGCAACCACGCGCGACGGGCGCGACGCCGACAGGCCGACAAACTCGGCCACCACCTGGCGGAACAGGTTGCGCGCCCATACCAGCATCGGATGGGTGTTGCGGCTGCGGTGCCAGAACATGTTCAGGCCGACCGTGGTATTGAGTTCAGCCGGCAGCGGGAACGCCTTCAGGCCGTAGGTTTCGCAGGCCATGTCCTTGGTCAGCGCATTGACAGTGAAGATCATGTCGGTCTGCGCGGCCATCTCGGCCTGCGCCCGCCACGAATGCACCGTCAGCGTCGCATTGCGCTTGAGGCCGCGCTGCTGCAGCGCGTAGTCGAGCGGGATCAGCGACGGCGCCGGGCGGCCCGCGCCGCCGGAATGCGCCATGAAGATATGGCCGCAGTCCAGGTATTGCTCGAGCGTGCAGTGGTTCTTCAGCACCGGGTGGTTCTTGCGCGCGCACACCCACAGGTTCAGCGACGTCACCATTTCCTCGACGATTTCCGGATGCCGGGTCGGGAACGGGGAAAACGCCAGGTCCAGCTCATTGGCGCGCATCGAGGCCACGTCGGCTTCCCAGGAATGGGACTCGACCAGCTTGATATGCAGGTCCGGCGCCAGCTGCTTGATGCGCAGCACGAAGCGGTTGAACACCGTGTCGCCCAGCTCGGCGGCAAAGCCGATGCTCAGCGTGCCGGTGGCCACCGCGGGATCGAAATTATCGGCGTCGCCTTCGTTGATCGACGACCACAGGTCCAGCATGTCGCGGATCTTGGGGCCCAGCTCCAGCGCGCGGGGGGTGGGCGTCAGGCCGTGGGGAACGCGGATGAAGAGCGGATCATCAAAAATCTCGCGCAACCGGCCCAGCGAATGCGATACCGCCGGCGCGGTCATGTGCATCTTCTCCGCGACGTAGGTGGCGTTTCGCTTACTCAGCAGCTCGGTGAAGATCACTAAAAGCTTTGTGTCTACGTTCACCATGATCAGGCCCAGGTCAGATTTTTCTTAGCAAAGATGGCCCCACCACTTGCACTGGCTGCACATCAGAGTTCAACGGCATCTTGATAGTGTAAGAGGAAAAAACAAGCTCGGAAAGCAAATTCGGCATTTTCGGAGCGCCAAACCTTGTCACATTTCTGAAAAATGAGGTCATTTTTATGAAGTTGGTCTCATATACGCATACTTTCCGTGCCGCAGCAGAGCCTTGGGCATCGGCGTATATTGGGGGTCACCATCCCATTTTTGTCATTCTTTTCCCAGGCCGCGAACGCGTCCGCCATCATGCCTGACTCCCGCACCGACCATTACCGCCTTCCTGTCGAACTGCCCAAGGCCTACCGGCTGCTCAACCATGGCCCGACCGTGCTGGTCAGCGCGGCCGCGGGCGGCAAGCGCAACATCATGGCCGCCGCGTGGGCAATGCCGCTGGATTTCGCGCCGCCCAAGGTTGCGGTGGTGCTGGACAAGAGCACCTGGACCCGGCGCCTGCTGGAAGAGAGCGGCGAATTCGTGCTGCAGGTGCCCACCGTCAGCCAGGTCGACCTGACCGAAGCGCTTGGCTCCAGCTCCGGGCTGGCCCTGCTGGAGCAGGAAGGGATCGACAAGTTCGATGCCTACGGGCTGGGCACCTTTGCCGGCACCGTCGTCGGCGCGCCGCTGCTGGAAGGCAGCGCGGCCTGGCTCGAATGCAGGCTGCTGCCGGAACCGGCAACGCAGCAGACCTATGACCTGTTCCTCGGTGAGGTGGTAGCCGCGCATGCGGATTCGCGCGTGTTCAGCAATGGGCGCTGGCATTTCGAGGGCCACGACGCGCTGCGTACGATCCACCATGTCGCCGGCGGCCACTTCCTGGTGGACGGCGCGGCGGTCGACGCGCGCCCGCTGGCGCCGCGCGAGGGCGCCTGAACGGCCATCGCGCCCAATAAAAAACGCGCCCGAAGGCGCGTTTTTATTGGCTGCAAGGACAGCCGGATTACTTGGCCACCACGCGGGCCATTTCCAGGCACTTGTTCGAGTAGCCCCACTCGTTGTCATACCAGCTCACGACCTTGATGAAGGTGCCGTCCAGCGCGATGCCGGCTTCGGCGTCGAAGATCGAGGTGCGGGCATCGCCGCGGAAGTCGGTGGCGACAACCTTGTCTTCGGTGTAGCCCAGCACGCCCTTGAGCGCGCCCTGGCTCTGGGCCTTCATCTCGGCGCAGATTTCCTCGTACGAAGCCGACTTTTCCAGCTCGACTGTCAGGTCGACCACCGACACGTCGGAGGTCGGCACGCGGAACGACATGCCGGTCAGCTTCTTGTTTAGCTGCGGGATCACCACGCCCACGGCCTTGGCGGCGCCGGTCGACGACGGGATGATGTTTTCCAGGATGCCGCGGCCGCCGCGCCAGTCCTTGTTGGACGGGCCGTCAACGGTCTTCTGGGTGGCGGTGGCAGCGTGCACGGTGGTCATCAGGCCGCGCTTGATGCCCCACTTGTCGTTCAGCACCTTGGCCACCGGTGCCAGGCAGTTGGTGGTGCAGCTCGCGTTGGAGATGATCGCTTCGCCCTTGTACGTTTCGTGGTTCACGCCGTACACGAACATCGGGGTGTCGTCCTTCGACGGGGCCGACATGATCACCTTCTTGGCGCCCGCATCGATGTGCTTCTGCGCGCCTTCCTTGGTCAGGAAGATGCCGGTCGACTCGATCACCACGTCGGCGCCGACTTCACCCCACTTCAGCTCGGCCGGATCCTTGACCGCGGTCAGGCGGATCTTCTTGCCGTTGACGACCAGGGTGTTGCCGTCGACCGACACTTCGCCGTCAAAGCGGCCGTGCACCGAGTCGTACTTCAGCATGTAGGCCAGGTAGTCGGGCTCGAGCAGGTCGTTGATGGCAACGACTTCGATGTCCTTGAAGTTGGCGGCGGCGGCGCGGAACACCATGCGCCCGATGCGGCCGAAGCCGTTGATGCCGATCTTGATGGTCATGACTGTCTCTCCTGAGGATCGATGAAAACCGGTGGGCGCCGCTGCTGCCGCGCGGCGCACCGCGCGGTTGCAGCGCCCGGATGCTTAGATAAGGGTGTCTTTCACCGTACGCACGACGTTGTCGACGGTGAAGCCGAAGTGCTTGAACAGCACGCCGGCCGGGGCCGATTCGCCGAAGGTGTCGATGCCCACTACCGCTTGGACCTGGTACTTCCACCAGAAGTCCGTCACGCCCGCCTCGACCGCCACGCGCGGCACGCCGGCCGGCAGCACGCTGGCCTTGTAGGCGGTGTCCTGCTTGTCGAACACGGTGGTCGCCGGGATCGAGACCACGCGCACATGCACGCCTTCCGCTGCCAGCGCGTCTGCCGCGCCAACCGCCAGGCCCACTTCCGAGCCGGTCGCCATGATCACGGCGTCCGGACGGCCGGTGCTGGCGTTGACGCTGTCGCGCAGCACGTAGCCGCCGCGCGCGATATTGGCGCGGGTGGCGTCGTCGCGCTGCTGGAACGGCAGGTTCTGGCGGCTGAAGATCAGGCAGCTCGGGCCATTCTCGCGGCGGATCGCCTCGGCCCAGGCCACCGCGGTCTCGGTGGTGTCGGCGGTACGCCAGACGTCCATGTTGGGGATCAGGCGCAGGCTGGCGACATGCTCGATCGACTGGTGCGTCGGGCCGTCTTCGCCCAGGCCGATCGAATCATGGGTGAACACGAACAGCGAGCGGATCTTCATCAGCGCCGCCATGCGCAGCGCATTGCGGCTGTAGTCCGAGAAGGTCAGGAAGGTCGCGCCGTAGGGGATGTAGCCGCCATGCAGCGTGATGCCGTTCATGATGGCGCTCATGCCGAACTCGCGCACGCCGTAGTTGATGTGGTTGCCCCAGGCGTCCACGCGCACGGCCTTGCTGCCCGACCAGTTGGTCAGGTTCGAGCCGGTCAGGTCGGCCGAGCCGCCGAGGAACTCGGGCAGCACCGGGCCGAAGGCTTCGATGGTGTTCTGGCTGGCCTTGCGGGTGGCGATGGTCTCGGCCTTTTCCTCGCACTTGGCGATGAAAGCCTCGACGGCGGCGTCGAACGAACCTGGCAGCTCGCCCTTCATGCGGCGGGTGAATTCGCCGGCTTCATACGGGTGGCGCTCGGCGTACGCGTCGAACAGCGCGGTCCAGGCACGCTCCAGCGCCTGGCCGTTGGCCTTGGCGTCCCAGGCGTCATAGACGTCGGCCGGCACTTCGAACGGGGCATGGGCCCAGCCCAGCGCCTCGCGCGTGGCCAGCACTTCGGCGCCGCCCAGCGGCGCGCCGTGCACGTCGTGGCCGCCTTCCTTGTTGGGCGCGCCCTTGCCGATCTTGGTGCGGCAGCAGATCAGGGTCGGCTTGTCGCTGGCCTTGGCCTGCGAGATCGCCAGGTCGACGGCGGTAACGTCATGGCCGTCGATGCCGCGGATCACGTTCCAGCCGTAGGCTTCGAAGCGCTTCGGGGTGTCGTCGTTGAACCAGTGCACGACGTCGCCGTCGATCGAGATGCCGTTGTCGTCCCACAGCGCAATCAGCTTATTAAGCTTCAGCGTGCCGGCCAGCGAGCAGGCCTCGTGCGAGATGCCTTCCATCAGGCAGCCATCGCCCAGGAAGACGTAGGTGTGGTGGTTGACGATATCGAAACCGGGGCGGTTGAATTCTTCGCCCAGCAGGCGTTCGGCCAGCGCCATGCCGACCGCGTTGGTGATGCCCTGGCCGAGCGGGCCGGTGGTGGTCTCCACGCCCGGGGTGATGCCGTATTCCGGGTGGCCGGCGGTCTTGCTGTGCAGCTGGCGGAAGTTCTTCAGCTCTTCGACCGGCAGGTCATAGCCGCTCAGGTGCAGCAGCGAATAGATCAGCATCGAGCCGTGGCCGTTCGACAGCACGAAGCGGTCGCGGTCGGCCCAGTGCGGGTTGGCCGGGTTGTGCTTCAGGTGCCGGCCCCACAGCGCCACGGCGATATCCGCCATGCCCATCGGCGCACCGGGGTGGCCGGAATTGGCCTGCTGGACGGCGTCCATGGCAAGCACGCGGATGGCATCGGCCATCAGCTTGGCGGGCTGGGAAGCGAAGGGACTCGTGGCGGGATGGGCTAGGGCGGACATTCGTGCGGTCTTGGACGTGAGCTTGGACGCGGGCGGGCGTGAGCCTGTCGGCGGGAAAACCGCAATTTTAACAGAAGCTAAGGGGTTTTCCGGACTCCCGGACACCGGCAGCGGGCATGGCTCGGGGATCACCCGGGTGGCTGTGCACGTAGCGCTGCGCCGCACTTCGACAGCGCACCGCCACGCGCGTAAGATGCACACTCGCACCGCGCGGGCCGGCTCGGCAATAGACGAGTGACAGACCGCGCCGGGTTTCCCGCAGACAGGAGACGATCATGAGCAGACCGGCCAACACCCCCTGGCTCACCCCCTACCTGACCGTCGCCAACGGGCGCGCCGCACTGGACTTCTACAGCCGCGCCTTCGGCTTTGCCGCCGGCAACGTGGTCGATGAAAACGGCGTGCCGACCCATGCCGAAATGCACTACCAGGGCGACCTGGTGGTAATGTTCGCACCCGAAGGCGCCTGGGGCAGCACCGCCCGCACGCCCCGCTCGCTGGGCGTGGAATGCCCGCAAACCTTCTATGTCTACTGCGACGATGTCGACGCGATGCACCAGCGCGCGGTCGACGCCGGCGCCGTCAGCCTGATGGCCCCCGCCGACCAGTTCTGGGGCGACCGCTACTGCATGGTCGAGGACCCGGACGGGTACCGCTGGGGCTTCGGCAAGCCGCTCGATCCGAACGGGGGCAAGGCAAGCTGATGGCTCCGCGTTTCTTTGTCGGCGGCACGGACACGGTCCTGGCCGCCGAAGCCGAATTTCCGCTGCCCGAGCCGGTGGTACGCCACGCCCAGGTGCTGCGCCTGGCGCCCGGTGACGCCATCACGCTGTTCGACGGTCGCGGCGGCAGCCACGCCGCCACCCTGCTTGAACTGGGCAAGCGCCATGCGCTGGCGCGCATCGGCGCGCACGACGCGGCCGAGGCCGAGCTGCCCTTCCGCGTCACGCTGGCGCAAGGGCTGGCCGGCGGCGACAAGATGGACTGGCTGATCGAGAAAGCGGTAGAACTCGGTGTCGCCGCGATCCAGCCCCTGCAGGCCAACCGCTCGGTGGTGCGCCTCGCCGGTGACCGCGCGCACAAGCGCCAGGCGCACTGGCAGGCGCTGGTGCAGGCCGCCTGCGAACAATGCGGGCGCAATCGCTTGCCGGCAGTGGCCCCGGTCGCTAACTTTGAGACGTGGCTGGCGCAGTCAGGCAGCGGCGCCGGTGCACGGCTGCTGGTATCGCCGCGGGCCGAGCAGTCGCTGCCGGCCTATATTGCCGAGCACCGCGACGCCCTGCTCGCCGATGGCGTCACGCTGCTGATCGGACCGGAAGGCGGGCTGTCGCCCGATGAAGAACAAGCGGCGCGGCAAGCCGGCTTCACCGGCGTGTCGCTCGGCCCGCGCATCCTGCGCACCGAGACCGCCGGGCTGGCCTGCCTTTCCACGCTCAACGCCTTGCTTGGCGGATTCTGACGGCGGCGGCCATCCGGCCAGCGCCAACCTTGACTGAAGGAGTCGACCATGGGACTACTCGATAGCGTGCTGGGCGGCGTGCTCGGACAACTGGGCAATGCCCGCGGCGAAGAAGGCAGCGCCGGCGGGCTCAATCCGAAGCTGATGATGGCGCTCGGCCTGCTGGCAATGCTGGCCATGCGCAACCGCAGCCAGGAAAGCGGCTCCGCAGCGCCGGTCGACGATGGGCTCGGTGGACTGGGCAGCCTTGGCGGGCTGCTAGGCGGCATGATCGGCGGCAATGCCAGCGCGCCCGGCGCCACCGGCGGGCTCGACCTTGGCTCCCTGCTCGGCGGGCTGCTTGGCGGCCAGGGTGGCGCCCCGGCCAACAGCCAGGCGCTGGGCGCTGCCGCAGGCGGCATCGGCGCGCTGCAGCAGATCCTGGCGCAGGCGGGGCTGGGCGAGCAGGTGGATTCGTGGATCGGCACCGGCGCCAACCAGCCGGTCACGCCTTCGGCGCTGAGCGACGCGCTGGGCGGGACCGGGGCGCTGGACTCGCTGGCACAGTCGACCGGGATGTCGCAGGAGGACGTGGCAGCGCAACTGAGCGAGGGCCTGCCCGAGCTGATCGACCGGCTGACGCCGCACGGGCATGTCCCTGCGCAGGAGTGAGGCCGGCACGCGCCGCGCGCATACAAGCAAAAAGCCCGCAATTGCGGGCTTTTTGCTTGTATGGAACGGTACCGGCGCTCAGGCGAACGAGTAGAACACCCGGAACTGCACCTTACGCTCGCCCCAGAACTCGGCGGCATCGCGAAACACGTCGAGCAGCACCTCGCGCCCTTCCTTGTCGAACTTCTGCGCAATCGGCAGGCCTTCCAGAACGATGACAAAGCCCGGCTGCGGGCCGGCCTTGTAGATCAGGTCGGTCAGGCAGTCCGCCAGCGCATCGAAGTTCTTGCCGAAATGCTTGGGGAAGATAAACGACGTTGCGATCGTTTCCAGAACCTCGGCCTTGCTGGCGCAATGCGCGCAGTTGGCATACAGGAAATGCTGGCCGAGATCGGCGGCCGCCTGGGCCAGCTCGGGCACGCGGAAGGCGCGGATCGACTGGACGATGTTCGGACGCACCGTCTTGAACAGGTTCATGGCCCCCTCGCTGGTGCCGTCAGCCCAGCCTGCACCGGCCGGCATGGCCACGGGCGCGTTCGCGGGCGGGAGTTTGTGCGTGAGCTCTTGGCGCTGCGGCATCGTCAGCACGTTGTCGTATAGGTTCTGGGCCTGCTGCTGGGCCCGCTGCCAGCCATCTCCGGCGCCGCGCTCTTCGCGGGCGGCAAGGGCGTCGCCCAATCCGAAAATGTCAGTCATCATTTGAGTATCCGTTTGAAGCTGTTGTAGTGGTCTTCCGTGTAGTAACAATCGTTGGCAGCGCGCTGTTCCCCGCCGCATACGATCCGCCTGGCTCCCCGGTTCCGGCTTCTGGCGCTCTTTACCGTGTACTCGCGGTAGTAGCCGCGTTCTTTTTGCGGCAGCAGGCGTTCGTAGTTGCCGAACCTGGTTCCGTCCTTGTCATACGGAAACGGGCCGCCGGCTTCGATGCGCTCCAGGGTCTGCCGTGCTTCGTTGGGCAACTGCTGCACCGCAATGGTTCCCATGCCTTCGGTCTGCGCCTGGCGCGCCAGCGCGGGCTGCGCCAGGGCCAGCACCAACGCCGCGCCGGTCATCGACCGGGCCAGCATCCGCGCTGCCTGCTGCATCAAGGGTACTTGGGAAACCACGTTGCTTGTCTAGGTTGAACCGGAAATCGAGCCTGCCGCTGTTTGGGTAGACGATCTGTCCGGGCCACCCTGGCCGGCAAACCTTGCGCGCCTTTCAATTCACGCGCCGGATGCCAACCGCACCGGGGCGCTCATGGCGAGCGCCTGTATCAAAGGCGTAAGGTTACGCGCATGCACGCAATTAATCAATCCCGGCCCCGGCGCAGCGGGATTTCTTCAATTGTTTCAATATGTTAAGCGTATGTGTGCGCATACTAACCGTCACCGCCAAGCGACAAAAAAGCCGGGCGAACCCGGCTTTTCCGCAACCGCTGCAACGCAGCCGGCTTAACGCTTGGCAGCAGCGTCCACCACCACCAGCGAGGTCATGTTGACGATGCGGCGCACCGTCGCCGACGGCGTCAGGATATGCACCGGCGCGTTCACGCCCAGCAGGATCGGGCCGATCGCCACGTTGTTGCCCGCGGCAACCTTGAGCAGGTTGTACGAGATATTGGCTGCGTCGATGTTCGGGCACACCAGCAGGTTGGCTTCGCCCTGCAGCGTGCTGTCCGGTACCAGCCGGTCGCGCAGCTTCTGGTCGAGCGCGCTGTCGCCGTGCATTTCACCGTCGACTTCGAGTTCCGGCGCGCGCTCGCGCAGGATGGCGAGCGTATCGCGCATCTTGCGGGCCGAAGGCGCCTCGGACGTGCCGAAGTTCGAGTGCGACAGCAGGCCGACCTTGGGCTCGATACCGAAGCGCTTCAGTTCTTCGGCAGCCATCAGCGTGATCTCGGCCAGCTCCTCGGCGGTCGGGTCCACGTTGACGTGGGTGTCGACCAGGAAGATCTGGCGGCCCGGCAGCACCAGGCCGTTCATGGCCGCGTAGACCTTGCCAGTGCCGCCCAGCACCTGGTCGATGTAGCGCAGGTGCGCCGCGGTGGTGCTGACGGTACCGCAGATCATGCCGTCGGCCTCGCCCTGCTTGACCAGCATGGCGCCGATCAGCGTGGTGCGGCGGCGCAGTTCCAGCTTGGCGTACTGGGGCGTGATGCCCTGGCGCGCCATCATGCGGTAATACGCGTCGGAGTAGTCGCGGAAGCGCTCGTCGTGCTCGGGATTGACCACAGTGAAGTCGACGCCGGCGCGCAGGCGCAGGCCGAAGCGCTCGATGCGGTGCTGCAGCACGGCCGGGCGGCCGATCAGGATCGGGTTGGCCAGCTTTTCATCGACGATCACCTGCACGGCGCGCAGCACGCGCTCTTCTTCGCCCTCGGCAAAGACGATGCGCTTCTTCTCCATCTCGACCTTGCGCGCGGCGGCGTAGATCGGCTTCATCAGCGTGCCGGAGTGGTACACGAACTGCTGCAGTTGCAGGCGGTAGGCGTCCATGTCCTCGATCGGACGGGCGGCCACGCCCGACTTCATCGCGGCTTCGGCCACGGCCGGCGCCACCTTGACGATCAGGCGCGGATCGAACGGCTTCGGGATCAGGTACTCGGGGCCGAACGACAGGTCCTGGATGCCATAGGCGCTGGCAACGATGTCGCTCTGCTCCTGGCGCGCCAGCTCGGCCAGCGCGTTGGCCGCGGCGATCTCCATCTCGCGCGTGATGGTGGTGGCGCCGCAGTCCAGCGCGCCACGGAAGATGAACGGGAAGCACAGGACGTTGTTGACCTGGTTCGGGTAGTCGGTGCGGCCGGTGGCCATCACGGCGTCCGGGCGCACTTCCTTGACCAGCTCGGGCGCGATTTCCGGGTTCGGGTTGGCCAGCGCCAGCACCAGCGGCTTGTCGGCCATGCGCTGGACCATGTCCTGCTTGAGCACGCCCGCGGCGGACAGGCCCAGGAAGATGTCGGCGCCGTCGATGACCTCACCCAGCTTGCGCTTGTCGGTTTTCTGCGAGAAACGGGCCTTTTCCGGATCCATCAGCTCGGTACGGCCTTCATAGACCACGCCGGCCAGGTCGGTCACCCAGATGTTCTCGATGGGCAGGCCGATGTCGACCAGCAGGTCCAGGCAGGCCAGCGCGGCGGCGCCGGCGCCCGAGGCGACCAGCTTGACCTTGCTGATGTCCTTGCCGACCACCTTCAGGCCGTTGATCACGGCCGCGGCCACCACGATTGCGGTGCCGTGCTGGTCGTCGTGGAAGACGGGAATCTTCATCTTCTCGCGCAGCTTGCGCTCGACGTAGAAGCACTCCGGTGCCTTGATGTCTTCCAGGTTGATGCCGCCGAAGGTGGGCTCCAGCGCGGCGATGATCTGGACCAGCTTTTCCGGGTCCTTCTCGTCGATTTCGATATCGAACACGTCGATACCGGCAAACTTCTTGAACAGGCCGCCCTTGCCTTCCATCACGGGCTTGGAGGCCGCGGCGCCGATGTCGCCCAGGCCGAGCACGGCGGTGCCGTTGGTGATCACCGCGACGAGGTTGCCGCGCGCGGTATAGCGGAAGGAATTGGCCTGGTCGACCACGATCTCTTCACAGGCCGCGGCCACGCCCGGCGAGTAGGCCAGTGCCAGGTCGCGCTGGTTCGACAGCGGCTTGGTCGGGGTGACGGAAATCTTGCCGGGGGTCGGAAACTCGTGGTACTCGAGCGCCGCTTTGCGCAGCGCCTCACGCTGCTGCTGTTTCAGATCGTCTTGGGACAGGGACTGCTGAGGGCTGGTCATCGGCGCATTTTCCAATCGGTGGAGCCGTCATTGACTGGCGGGGACGATCGGCGGACCGGCTCCACGTGTCCGCCCTTCTCTTCCTTTGGAACCCAGCATTTTATATAGTGAAATACTATTTCACAATAAGCCTTTTGCTTGGGGCACCTTTGCTATTCGGTACAATATGCCCCATCCAGCGGGGCAACACCAGCAAGCGTAGCGCCGCCCGGCGCATGGCTGGTGACTCGCTGCGGTCATGGCTGTCGTGCGCGGCAGTATCTTGCTGAAACGCTGCCGGCGCCGCATCCTGATGCGCCCATCCGAGTCCTTCCGTCCCTCCGGTGCCTGCCGGCCGGGCAAACACCTGTCCACTGCCAGTTCGCCGCGATGTCCGACGCCCAGACCGCTCCCCTTTCAGAGTTCGACCTGATTCGCCGCTATTTCACGCGTCCGGTGCACAAAGCCGCACTCGGCGTGGGCGACGACTGCGCACTGATCGAAGGCCGCCCGGGCCATCACCTCGCCATCAGCACCGACATGCTGGTCAGCGGCCGCCATTTCTTTGCCGACGTGGCGCCACGCGCGCTGGGCCACAAGGCGCTGGCGGTCAACCTGTCCGACCTCGCCGCGATGGGGGCCGAGCCGCGCGCCTTCACGCTGGCGCTAGCCCTGCCCGAGGCCGACCCGGCATGGCTGGCCGAGCTGGCCGACGGCATGCTGGCCCTGGCCGACGCCCACGGCTGCGAGCTGGTCGGCGGCGACACCACGCGCGGTCCGCTGACGCTGTCGCTGACCGTGTTCGGCGATGTCCCGCACCGCGCGGCGCTGCGCCGCGACGCGGCACGCCCGGGCGACGATATCTGGATCTCCGGCACGCTTGGCGACGCGCGCCTTGCACTGGGCGACTGCCGTGGAGAATGGCTGCTGCCCGAGCCCGACTTCACCCAGGTACGCCCGCGCATGGACACGCCGACACCGCGCGTGGCACTGGGCATGGCCCTGCGCGGCGTAGCGCATGCAGCACTCGACATCTCCGACGGCCTGATCGGCGACCTTGGCCATATCCTGGCACGCTCGCAGGTGGGCGCACTGGTCGATGTCGACGCCCTGCCGCGCTCGGCGGTGCTGGCCAGCCAGCCGGAGGCGATCCAGCGTGAATGCGTCTTGGCGGGCGGGGACGACTACGAGCTGTGCTTCACCGCCCCGGCGGGCAACCGCGATGCGCTCGCCGCAATCAGCGAACGGCTGGCGTTGCCGCTGACGCGAGTCGGGGCGATCACATCGGAGCCGGGCCTGCGCCTGGTCGACCATGCCGGCAACCCCACGCGCTACACCGGCGCCAGCTTCGACCACTTCGCCTCCTCCTGACACCGGGGCACAGGCGTGTCATGATGCCGGCATCGGCGCGCCGCGCGGGAACCGGAGTCCCGCCTTTTGCAGCACTAAAAGCAGCAGTTGCCGCAGCAAGCCGGCCATAACCATAAGCAGCATCCGCATCACACGAGCCAACCTTGATGTCCACCATCCCGTCCGGGGCCGCACCCCGCGATCCCGCCATGACCCTGGAAGCCGGCCAGACCGTCAAGGTCACGCGCCCGACGGCGCGCTTCATGCTGGCGCATCCGGCCCACCTGATCGCCTTCGGCTTCGGCTCGGGCCTGTCGCCGGTCAGCCCCGGCACGGTCGGCACGCTCTACGCGTGGCTGTCGTTCGTGGTGGTGTCGCTGTGGATCGAGCCGACCACCTGGCTATGGGTGGTAGGCGGCGGCTTCCTGCTGGGCCTTTGGGCCTGCGCCAAAACCGCGCGCGACATGGGCGTGCATGACCATGGCAGCATGGTGTGGGACGAGATCATCGCGTTCTGGCTGGTGCTGGCCTTTGTCACGCCGACCGGATTCTGGGGGCAGTTCGCCGCCTTCCTGTGGTTCCGGCTGTTCGATATCGCCAAGCCCGCGCCGATTGGCTACTACGACCGCACGCTCAAGGGCCCCGGCCTGCGCGGCGGCTTCGGCGTGATGTTCGACGACATCTTCGCGGCCTTCTACACGCTGCTGGTGTTCGCGCTGTGGCGCTCGTTCTGAGTCCCGCCCCTTCCAACAAACCCCAAATCCATCATGTCAGTCAGCCGCCTGCTCGACCAGCTTGCCGTCCAGTCCGGCGTCGCCCTTGCCGATAAATCCCTGATGCTGGCCACCGCCGAGTCCTGTACCGGCGGACTGGTCGCCGCCGCCATCACCGATGTCTCGGGCTCTTCAGGCTGGTTCGAGCGCGGCTTCGTCACCTATTCCAACGAAGCCAAGTCCACTATGCTGGGCGTGCCGGCCAAGCTGATCCGCGACCACGGTGCCGTCAGCGAAGAGGTCGCGCGCGCGATGGCGGAAGGGGCGCTGCTGAACAGCCGCGCGCAGGTCTCGCTGGCGATCACCGGCGTGGCCGGCCCCAACGGCGGCACGCCGGAAAAACCGGTGGGCATGGTGTGCTTTGGCTGGAGCAACCGCATCACCACCATCGTGGAAACCCAGCGCTTTCCCGGCGACCGGGCGCAGATCCGGCGCCAGGCGGCGGAGCACGCGATGCGGGGGTTGCTGGAGTTGCTGCGCAATGAGGCCTGAGGGCTCCTGCCGTCCCAGGGTGCCCAACCGCAGCCCACACTGCAGCCCAACAAAAAACCGCGCCAGCTGGCGCGGTTTTTTTTTAACCTGCCGCATGCGGCAGTCAGCCGTGGCGGTAGCGATTGATGGTCTCCCGCGTCTGCAGCGCCACGTTGCGCGCCGCCGCCGCGAAATCCTTCTCGCGGCTGGCGTACAGGATCGCGCGCGACGAGTTGATCATCATGCCGGTGCCATCCGCGGTACGCCCGGCCTTGACCGTCGCTTCGATATCGCCCCCCTGCGCGCCGATGCCGGGGATCAGCAGCGGCATGTCGCCGACGATCTGGCGCACGCGCGCGATCTCGTTGGGGAAGGTGGCGCCCACCACCAGGCCCATCTGGCCGGTGGTGTTCCAGCGCTCGCGCGCGGCCTCGGCCACCAGCTGGTACAGCGGCTTGCCCTCGACCTGCAGGAACTGCACGTCCGAGCCGCCGGGGTTGGAAGTGCGGCACAGCACGATCACCCCGCGGTCCGGGTAGGCCAGGTACGGCTGCATCGAATCGAAGCCCATGTACGGGCTGACCGTGACTGCGTCGGCGCGGTAGCGCTCGAATGCTTCCAGCGCATAGTGCTCGGCGGTCGAGCCGATATCGCCGCGCTTGGCGTCCAGGATCACCGGGATGCCGGGGTGGGCGTCGTGGATGTAGTGGATCAGCTGCTCGAGCTGGTCTTCGGCGCGCTGCGAATGGAAATACGCGATCTGCGGCTTGAAGGCGCAAACCAGGTCGGCGGTGGCATCGACGATCTCGCGGCAGAACGAGAAGATGGCGCCGCCCGTGCCGGTCAGCGACAGCGGCAGCTTATGCGGATCAGGGTCGAGCCCGACGCACAGAAGGGAATCGTTGCGCTGCCAGGCGGCAGCAAGCTGCTCGGTGAAAGTCATGGGATGCTCGAAATTTCCTGGTGGCGCCGGCGCCTCATGGGACATCCAAGTCCCAGGCCGGCACGGTTGGCCGCAGCGGCGTGAAAACCTTTCATCCCTGCAGCATATGTCGTTTCCGGCAATTTTACCCGCTGCGTGCTATCGTTTTGCGCTTCCTCTCAAAACAAAGAGCGGCATCGCGCACAGCCGCCATCCTGCAGTCATGTCTCTCGATCGCCGCGGTATTTTCCTGCTTGTCGTTCTGACCCTCGCCTGGGGCATCAACTGGCCCATCATGAAGGTCGGGGTTGCGCATTTTCCGCCGATGGGCTTCCGCCTGCTGTGCATGGCCGGCGGCGTGGTCGCGCTGGGCCTGGCGCTGCGCCTGCGCGGCGATTCGCTGGCGGTGCCGCGGCGCGAATGGGGCACGGTGTTCCGCCTTGCCCTGCCCAACATGGTGGTGTGGCACCTGTTCGCCATCTGCGCGGTCAAGATGCTGTCGTCGGGACGTGCCGCCATCCTCGGCTACACCATGCCGATCTGGGCCGTGGTGTGGGGCCTGGTCTTCTTCCGCGAACGCATCGGCGGCTGGGCCTGGATTGGCATCGGCTGCGCGCTGGCGGGCACGGTGCTGCTGCTGTCGGGCGAAATCAGCGCGCTGACCGGCAGCCCTGCCGGCACGCTGCTGATGCTGCTGGCCGCGGCTGGCTGGGGCTTCGGCACCCAGTTGATGAAGCGCACCCAGACTGACGTGCCGATCGGCGCCATGACCTTCTGGATGCTGCTGGCAACCGTGCCCTTCCTGCTCGCCGGCACGCTGCTGCTGGAGCACGGGTGGCGCATGCCGACCGCCGTCGAATGGGGTGCGATCGCCTACAACGCGGTGGTGGTCTTCGCCTTCTGCCACCTGGTCTGGTTCGGGCTGGCGCGCAGCCTGCCGCCGGTGGTGTCGAGCCTGTCGATCATGTTCATCCCGGTGGTCGGCGTCTTCTCGGGCATGTGGCTGCTGGGCGAGCAGCCGCACTGGCAGGACTACGCCGCCATCGTGCTGATGTTCATGGCCCTGTCCTCGGTGATGCTGGCGCCGCTGTTGTGGCGCCGGCTGCGGGGTGCCATGGGCTGAGCCCGCCTGGGGGGCGGAGCACAACGGCCACGCCGCCTGCCGCGCCGACTTCGCGGAGATTTCACTTAACAAGCGCCCCTTCGTTGGGCTACACTCGCGGCCATCACAATCCCGGAGAAATTACGTGGGCAGTAGCATCGGGTGTTCGAGTTGGCGCAGTCATGCGGCCACTGCGAATGCCATGTCACTGCGGGCTGCGTAACGACGACCTGCCCGGAGCACCCGGCTCCGCGCTTCGTCGGCCTTGCCCGCAGTCAGAACTGCGGGCGAGTGTCTTTCCGTGCCACCGGCGGCGCCTCCATGCGCGCCCTGCCGTGGCGGATCTTCCCTCTCCCGGCTAGCCAGCCAACCCAGGCAAACGCCATCGCCTTGTCCGCCCTGCTCTCGCGCAGCCGCGGGACAGCGCGATCACGCTTGCCCGTGGCCCGGCCTTTCGCGGCTTGCCGCTGGGCCATGACGGGGCATGACGCAATACCTGGGATGCGGCGAGCCGCCTGCGCTTGTCTTCGCGCTTGTCATTGTTTTTCGTCGCAAATCAGCAATAAGGAATCCCGGGGATGATCAACCTGTTCGTCCTGCAGAAAGGCCGGCTTGCCCAGGAGCAAGTCGACGAGCGCAATGAGCTGCTGCAGCACAAGCCGATCTGGATCGATGTCGTCAACCCTGACGACGAAGAGCTGAACTGGATCAAGGAAGCCTACGGCGTCGCCCTTCCCGAGCTGGAAGACCTGGGCGACCTGGAGGCGTCGGCGCGCTATTTCGAGGGCGAGGACGAAAATATCCATATCCGCACCGACTTCCTGCTCGCCGAGGAAGAGGTCTCGCGCAACGTGCGCGTGGCCTTCGTGCTGACCAAGGACGTCCTGTTCTCCATCCACGACGAAGACCTGCCGGTGTTCCGGCTGGTGCGGCTGCGCGCGCGCATGCGACCGGGCTCGGTGCGCAACGCCAAGGATGTGCTGATGGACCTGTACGCGACCGATGCGGAATACTCGGCCGACTCGATCGAAGAAGTCTACGAGCGCCTGGAAGAAGCCAGCCGCCGCGTGCTGGCCGAGAACGTGACCGATGCCGCCGCGGCCGACGTGCTGGAAACCATCGCCCGCGAGGAAGACCTGAACGGCCGCATCCGCCGCAACGTGATGGACACGCGCCGTGCGGTGTCCTTCCTGATGCGCAGCCAGCTGCTGTCGGCCGAGCAGCAGGACGAAGCGCGCCAGATCCTGCGCGACATCGACTCGATCGAGAACCACACCGCGTTCCTGTTCGACAAGATCAACTTCCTGATGGATGCGACCGTCGGTTTCATCAACATCAACCAGAACAAGATCATCAAACTGTTCTCGGTGGTGTCGGTGGCATTGATGCCGCCCACGCTGATCGCGAGTATCTACGGCATGAACTTCAAGGTGATGCCGGAACTGGACTGGGCCGCGGGCTATCCGTGGGCGATCGCGCTGATGGCGGTGTCGGCGGCGATCCCGCTGGTGTATTTCCGCCGCAAGGGGTGGCTGAGCTGAGTCCCGGAGGCCCGCCGGGCCTCAGTCCGGCAGCGTCGCCGCGCCCATCCGGCGCGCGATGATCCCCGCCTTGGCGCGGAAATTCACCCGCACGTTGGCGCAGTACTCCTTCTTGTCGAAGCACTTGGGCGCCGGCAGCGCCGCCGCCAGCCGCGCGGACTGGCCGATGCTGAGCTTGTCGGCATTGGTGCGGAAGTAGTGCTGTGCCGCGGCCTGCGCGCCGAACACGCCCTCGCCCCACTCCACCGAGTTCAGGTAGATCTCGTAGATGCGCTGCTTGTCCAGCCAGAACTCCAGCATCCACGTGATCGCCAGCTCCTGCCCCTTGCGCAGGTAATGCTGCTCGGACGACAGGAACAGGTTTTTGGCCAGCTGCTGCGTGATGGTCGACGCGCCGCGCACGATGCGGCCGCGCTTCTTGTTGCGCTCCCAGGCATCGAGCATGGCGTCGAGTTCGTAGCCGGGATGGTTGACGAAGCCCGCATCCTCGCTGGCGATCACCGCGCGCTTGAGGTTGCGCGAGATGCGCTCGTATGGCACCCAGTCGCGTTCCAGCCCGCAGCTCCAAAAATTGAAGCCGCACAGCCGCCAGCGCTCGGCTCGCATGAAGGTCGTGCTCGACGGATTGACGTACTGCCAGCTGGCAATCTGCACGAAGAAATACAGCTGCATCGCCAGCACGCCCGCGACCACGCAGCCCAGCAGGTAGCCGAGCCAGCGCAGCGGATTGAGCGCCGAGCCGGCGGAAGCAGCGCCGCGGGCAGCGCCGGCCGTGCGGTTGCGGATGGCCACGGCTGGCGGCGCCCCGCTCAGCCCTTGCGTTCGGCCTGCAGCGCTTCGCGCAGCTCGGCCAGCACGGGAGCGGTGCGGGGACGCACGCCGCGCCAGATATAGAAGGCCTCGGCGGCCTGCTCGACCAGCATGCCCAGGCCGTCGCTGGTGCGCGCGCCGCAGCGCGCGGCGAACTGCAGGAACACGGTCGGCTCGGCACCGTACATCATGTCGTAGGCCAGCACGCCTTCGCCCAGCAGGAACTCGGGCAGCGGCGGCACTTCGCCATGCAGGCTGCTCGACGAGGCGTTGATCACGATGTCGCAGGCCTCGTCCTCGGACAGGCCTTCGAGCGCATCGAGGCCGCCGCCCCACAGCTCCACGCCGAACTGGTCGGCCGCTTCGACGAATTCTTCAAGCATGTCGGACGCGCGCGACGCGGTGCGATTGGCCACCACGATGCGCGACGGACGCGCCTCGATCAGCGGCAGCATCGCACCCATGGCCGCGCCGCCCGCGCCAAGCAGCAGCACGCGCTTGCCTTCGACCAGCGTGTCGAGGTTGTCCTGGATATCGCGCACCAGGCCCACGCCATCGGTGTTGTCGCCGTGGATCAGGCCATCCTCGATCCACAGCGTATTGACCGCGCCGGCGGCTTCGGCACGCTCGGTCAGGCGGTCGGCCAGGTCATAGGCCTCCAGCTTGAACGGCACCGTCACGTTGCAGCCGTAACCGCCGTCGGCGAAGAACTTGCGCACGGTATCGGCAAACCCGTCCAGCGGCGCTTCCAGCCGGTCATACTGCACCGCTTCGCCGGTCTGGCGCGCAAAGGCGGCGTGGATCGCCGGCGAACGGCTGTGCGCGATCGGATTGCCGATCACCACATACTGGTCCGGCGTGTTCTGGGTGCTGTCGGGCGTAGTGTCTGGAGTTGTCATCAGCGTGCCTGCAGCCGGGTTTCCAGCCCGCTGCGCGAAAACTTGAAGGTGGAAATGACTTCCAGGATGTCCTGGCGTGCCGCCATTTCCGCGGTGAAGGCGCCGAACGGCGCGGCCGCGCGCACGATCGCCACGGCCTGTCGGTCCAGCGCGGGATCGCCCGAGCTCTTGACCACGTCGATGGCGTCGATGTTGTAGCCGTCGCGGTTGTAGCCGAGCTTGCCGAGCCGGTTCACGTTGATCACCAGGATCAGCTGGCCGTACAGCGGCTTGCCATTGCGCTGCGGGAAATCGGTGGTGCCGCGCGCCTCGATCTTGCGGCGCAGCCGGTCGTAGTACTGCGCGTAGTCGACCGCCTGCGCGCTGGTCGCGGTCAGCTGGAAGCGCTTGGGCCGCTTGGCGTAGTGGTCCAGGTTGCGGCCGATCTCGGCTTCGAGCTTGGCCATCTCGTCGGCCGAGGTGCGCTCGTCCTGGCCGCGCCGGGGATTGTCCTGGCGCTTCTCGCCGGGCTTGAGCGGCTGGCTGTGCACCGCGGGCGCGGCCTCGCGCGCCTGTGTCAGCAGGCGTTGCTGCTCCATTTCGAGCTGCTCGACGCGGCGCTGCACCTGGCGCACAAGGTCGCCCTCCTGCGTCACGGTCTGCGCGGGCAGCGGCGTGGTGGCGCGCTGCAGGTCGTGGTCGCCGCCGCCGTCGAGGTTGGCTTGCGCCAGCGCGGTCGGGTTGCGCGGCTTTTGCGCCGACTTGGCATTGACCAGCACCACGTCAAGCGGCGAGTCGGCGCGCTTGATCTCGAACACCTCGGGCGCGGCGACGCGCACCATCAGCAGCAGCGCATGCACAACCAGGGAAATGGCCAGCGCCTTGGCCAGCGTACTGCTGTTGTGCCACCTGGCGTGCCACCAGTGGCGGGGAGCGGCGAATGCGGCGTTCACGATGGCGGGAATTTGGCTCGGAAGGTGCGAGGCGACTGGTTGACGAGCATTCCCGGCCAGCCGGGAATGCCGCTAGGCATTGTAAGTGAGCCCCGCCGATTTCCGAAGGCTTCAGCCCGCGGCGGTGCCGCCGGTGTCGCGCTCAGCCGACGGCTCCGCCGGCACGTTGCCACCGGCTTCTGCGGGGGCTTCTGCGGCAGCCTCTTCCGAGGCCCCCGCGGCCTGCTCGGCAGCGTCTTCCGCAGCAGCCTCGGCAGCGGCTTCGGCTGACATTTCAGCGGCTTCCTCGTCGCTTTCCAGCTCTTCTTCAGGCAACACACCCTCGCCGGCAAAGATTTCCAGCACGCGGCACGAGACTTCCAGCGTGATCTCGTCGGTCTCGCCGATCTCCAGCAGCACCTGGGTGCCGCGCTGCGCCTGGACCAGCTCGGGTACGCGCGTGACCAGCGGGATCTCGGTAAAGCGCACCGCGCCTTCCTTGAGCACTGCGGCGACCAGGCGCTCGCGGTTCTCCTGCTTGAGCCAGCGCAGGCACCAGTAGCGCTCCATGGTCGACTGGTGGTCGGCATAGGCGGCATAAGTGCCTTCGAAGTCGGCCACGGCAGCCAGCAGGTCGGCGTCCTTGGGCTTGAACGGCGCCACCAGCTTGGCGGTCACGCCGTGCTGCGCCACCGCCAGGATCTGCCACTGGTTGACCAGGTCGACGTAGCGGCGCAGCGGCGAGGTGCTCCACGCGTACTGCTGCACGCCCAGGCCTTCGTGCGGCGCCGGGTAGGTCTGCATGCGGGTGCGGTGCATGCCCCACGCCTTCTGCGTGCGGTAGATGCCCGGTACGCCGTTGTCCGCCAGCAGCTTGCCCCACGTGCTGTTGGCCAGGATCATCAGCTCGGCCACGATCTTGTCCAAGGGCGAGCCACGCTTGCGCTGCTCGATGCGCACGCGCTGGCTGCCGTCGTCCTGGTCGTCGAGGTAGAAGTTGAAGTCGGCGCGGTTGTGTGTCTCGGGGCGCAGGCCGCTGGCCAGGCGCGCCTTCTGGCGCTCATCGTACAGGTAGCCGGCGAAGTGCCACAGCTGGGTCAGCGCCTCGCGGAACGGGTAGTCGCCGGTGCCGTCGGCGAGCGAGGCCTCGGTGATGACATCGTCGAGCAGGTTGTGGCGCAGGTTGGCGGAGATCGGCACCATCTCGGCGCGGGTCTCGCTGCCGGTGATCAGCCAGACCGTCGGGTCCACCGTCACATACAGCGACAGGGCCGGGCAAACCCGGCCTTCCTGCAGCGTGTAGCGCTCGACCACCGGGTCGGGCAGCATGGTGATCTTGTCGCCCGGGAAGTACACCGTAGACAGGCGCTGGCGCGCGATCACGTCGAGCGCCTCGCCTCGGCGGATACCCAGCGCGGGCGCGGCGATATGGATGCCGATGCGCAGCTTGCCATCGGGCAGCTTCGTCACCGACAGCGCATCGTCGATCTCCGTGGTGGTGACGTCGTCGATCGAGAACGCCTCGACCTCGGCCAGTGGCAGGTCGGCGGGCGGCTCGGGCACGTCGGTATCGGGGAAGCCGGTGCCCTTCGGAAAGCACTCGGCGAGGAACTTGGCCTCGTGCAGCGCACGTGCGCTGGCGACGCCGCCGACGGCCACCATCAGCCGCATCGGCGTCATGCCGAGCGCGGTGCAGGCCGCGTCCATGGCCTTGTATTCCAGGCTGTTCTTGTCCGGCTTGAACAGCAGTTGCAGCACCTTGTTGCGGAACGATTCCGGCAGCGTCAGCGCCTTGAGCTGTTCTTCATATTCGGCCTGGACCAGCGCCTGCTGGCGCTTGCGCTCGAGCGCGGCCAGCGCGGCCTTGAGCTGGTCCTCGGGCGCGCGCTGGTAGCGGCCACGCCCCTTGCGGCGGAAGTACACCGGGTTGCCGTGCAGCGCCATCGCAAGCGCCGCCTGCTGCACCGCGCCAGGCTCGGCGCCGTAATACTCGGCGGCCAGCTCGGCAAAGCCGAACTCGGCCTCGGGGGCGCATTCCCACAGGAAGTCCAGGTCGATCTCGGCCACCATGTCGCCGGTCTGGCGGACCAGCTCGATCGCCGACGGCTGCGCAAACTGCAGCAGCACGTCGCGCGACTTGACCTTGGTGCGCTTGCCGGCCGGCAGCTCCACCTGGTAAGCCTCGCCCTGCTGGTTCAGCACGGTGCCGGCGCGGATCTCGCCGCCTTCTTCGAACAGCAACTGCATCGATCGGTACTTTCAGAAATGCGCGGATCCGCTTCGGGGCGCCACGGAGCGGGCGCAGCGGTGGATCCTGTGGGAGAAATGGTGCAAACGGCCCCGGCCGGCGGCGCGCTGCACGCCGCGCCGTGGCCACGAGGGCCAGGCCGCAGACCCGGAATGATACCGCACCGGCGCTGCGGCCCCGGGCGTGCGCCCCGGGGCGGTGCGCGCCGCAGGACGCCGGGGACCGGGCCGGAAATAACCGGAAGGGTCAGAGCGACATGCCGCCGCTGGCTTCGATCGCCACGCCGTTGACATAGCTGGCGTCGTCGCTGGCCAGGAAGGTGTAGATGCTGGCGATCTCGGCCGGCTCGGCCAGCCGGCGCAGCCAGCACGACGACTTCATGCCGTCGAGCACCTTGTCGGGCACGGTCTGCAGGATCTCGGTATTGACGAAGCCGGGGCAAACGGCGTTGACGCGCACGCCCTTGGGACCCAGCTCGCGCGCCCAGGTCTTGGTGAAGCCGATCACGCCGAACTTGCTGGCGGCATAGTTGGTCTGGCCGAAGTTGCCATACAGGCCGACCACGCTGGAAGCGTTCAGGATCACGCCCTTGCCCTGCTCGGTCATGATCGTGGCGACAGCCTGGGCGCAGTTGAAGACGCCCTTCAGGTTGACGTCGATCACGGCATCGAACTGCGCCTCGGTCATCTTGGCCAGGCGCGCGTCCTTGGTGATGCCGGCGTTGTTGACCAGGATGTCGATGCGGCCGTGCACGGCCAGCACCGCAGCCACCATGGCATCGACGTCTTCGCGGCGGGTCACGTCGACCCGGTAGGCGGAGACGCTGGCGCCGGCGCCGGCAAGCTTGCCGGCGGCTTCGCGCACGCGCGCTTCATTGACGTCGCACAGCACGACGACGGCGCCTTCGGCGGCGAAGCGCTGCGCGGTGGCAAAGCCGATGCCAGCGGCGGCACCGGTGATGATGGCAACCCGACCCTGCAGTTTCATCTTGTTATCTCTTGATTTCGGTAGTGTGTGAAGTGATGGGGCCGCGGTCTGTGGTGCGCCGGAACATCGGTAGCGCAATCGCCTTGGTCCCCGGGGCTGGCCGTGCCAGAAGGTCCGGCAAGAAGACCTCTGTCACGAGCATGACGCCGTCGCCGCGCCGGAATACGGAGCGTCGCGCAGGCAGCATGGGCAGCGGCGCCATCGCCGGCAGCACGCGCTGCAGCGCATGGCGCAATGGATGGTGCGGCAGCAGCCGGGCAAACTGGAACGGGTCGCGCGTCACGGCCGGATCGATAAACAGCCGCCCGCCCAGGGGGCGCGCGCCCAGCCCCCGCAGGAACGGCCAGTCGCGCCGCGCATGGCGCAGCCGCACCACGGTGTGGGCGAAGACGGCGGGGATATCGTCGCAGATCAGCAGCACTTCGCGCGTCAGCGCCGGGACGCGGTCGTGCTGGCCCAGCACCTGCCATTCATCGGCCAGCGGCCGCAATGGGCGCTGCAGCAGCTGCGCCACGCGGAAGCGCTCGGACGCGGCCACCAGCCGCGCGGTCAGCGAACCGTCGTCGCCGGTGACCCAGCGCCGCAGGTTGGGCGTGATCGCCGCATCGAATGCCAGGTGCGAACTCCAGCCGCAGCGGCGCGCGGACTGCGCGCTCATGCCGCGCCCGCGCTTGCCGGCACCTTGCCGCCCGGGCCATAGCCGCAGAAAGCGAGCACTTCGTCGACGTAGTCGGCAAATTCGCTGATGCCGTGGTCGCTGCCCTCGATCACGCGGATATTCGCGCCGGGGCAGGCGGCCACCATTTCACGGTAGTCCAGCACCTCGTCGCCGGTGGCGGCGAGGAGGTAGTAGCGCTCGGGGCGCGTGATGGCGTCCACCCGCAGGGCCAGCAGCTCCAGCAGGTGGCGGCGCTCGACCGTGACCGAGCCGCCGCCGTGCCACAGCGGCTGCTCCCCGAGGTATTGCTCCAGGTCGGTCCACGGATGGACCGCCGGGTTCAGCAGCACGGTCTTGCAGCCGTGGCGCTCGCCGAGCCAGCGGGCATAGAAGCCGCCCAGCGACGAGCCCACGATGGCAACTTCCTGGTCGCCGCCGGCCTGGGCGGCGCGGATGGCGGCGTCGGCCTGGGCGATCGCCAGCGCCGGCGAGACATTGAGCTCCGGACAGGCGTAGTAGCGGCCCACGCCCCACTCGCGCATGCGCTCCTGCACCAGGCGCGCCTTGAACGACTGCGGTGAGGAGCGGAATCCGTGCAGGTACAGCAGCATGGCAGCCCCCTGCGGCTCAGGCCGCCGCGGCCAGCGCGTCCAGCAGCTTCTGGTGCACGCCGCCGAAGCCGCCGTTGCTCATCACCAGCACGTGGTCGCCCGGCTGTGCCGCGGCGCACACGGCCTGCACCAGCGCGCCCAGGTCCTGGAATGCGCCAGCCTTGTCGCCCAGCGGCGCCAGCGACTCGGCCAGGTCCCAGCCCAGCGCGTCCTTGCCGGCCGGGGCGCCGTAGCCGAACACCAGGTCAGCCTGCTCCAGGCTTGCCGGCAGCTGGGCTTTCATCACGCCCAGCTTCATGGTGTTCGAGCGCGGCTCCAGCACCGCCAGGATGCGGGCATTGCCGACACGCCGGCGCAGCCCTTCCAGCGTGGTCTGGATCGCGGTCGGATGGTGGGCGAAGTCGTCGTAGACGGTCACGCCGCCGACCTCGCCGCGCACTTCCATGCGGCGCTTGACGTTGGCGAAGCGCGACAGCGAAGCGATCGCCTGCTCCGCCGGCACGCCCACGTGGCGCGCCGCGGCGATTGCCGCCAGCGCGTTCATGCGGTTATGCGTGCCCTGCAGGTCCCACACCACGGTGCCGACCACGGCGCCCTCGAACCAGACGTCGAAGGCATCCTTGCCCGGCTGTGCGGTGTGGGCGGTGTGGGCGGTGTGGGCGGTGTGGGCGGTGTGGGCGGCATCGCTCTCGCGCCAGTCGCCCACGCCGAACTGCTCGACCTCGCTCCAGCAGCCGCGCTCGAGCACGCGCGCCAGGCTTTCCTCGACGCCGTTGACGACCAGCCGGCCCTGGCCCGGTACGATGCGCACCAGGTGGTGGAACTGCGTCTCGATCGCCGCCAGATCCGGGAAGATGTCGGCGTGATCGTATTCCAGGTTGTTCAGGATCGCAGTGCGCGGGCGGTAATGCACGAACTTGCTGCGCTTGTCGAAGAACGCGGTGTCGTACTCGTCGGCCTCGATCACGAAGAAATCGGACTCGGTCACGCGCGCCGAGATGCCGAAGTTCTGCGGCACGCCGCCCACCAGGAAGCCCGGGTTGTAGCCGGCATCCTCCAGGATCCAGGCCAGCATCGACGTGGTGGTGGTCTTGCCGTGCGTGCCGGCCACCGCCAGCACCCACTTGCGCGCCAGCACGTGTTCGCCCAGCCATTGCGGGCCGGACACATAGGGCAGGTTGCGATCGAGGATGGCTTCCATCAGCGGATTGCCGCGCGAAACCACGTTGCCGATCACGAACAGGTCAGGCTCCAGCGCCAGCTGGGCGGGGTCGAAGCCTTCGATCAGCTCGATGCCCTGCGCTTCCAGCTGGGTGCTCATCGGCGGATAGACATTGGCATCGCAGCCGGTGACGCGATGGCCGGCCTGCTTGGCCAGCACCGCCAGGCCGCCCATGAAGGTGCCGCAGATGCCAAGGATATGAATATGCATGGGTTCCCGGGAAGACATGAAGCCCGCAGGCTTGGGGACTCGGCACCCGGCGCTCGCGCGGCGGCAGCGTGGCCGCATGGTGATGGCAGGCCGGGCAGGAAGCCACTGATTGTACCCGAGCGCCGGCGGCCTTCGCTGCACCGCGGCACCGGCGGCCACGTGCGTGCGGCGCCCCGCGTGCGCTCCGGTATCATGGGGCAATGAGCCGACGTACCCCGCCCGACCCCACCCGCCTGCGCGAGGAAATCGCCCAGGCCGCCGCCCGCATGATCGCCGAGGACGGCGCCGACTACGCCACCGCCAAGCGCAAGGCCGCGCGCCAGGTGCTGGGCGAGCAGCGCGTGCCCGGCGAATGGCTGCCCGACAACGACCAGGTCGAGGCCGAAGTGCGCGCCTACCAGGCGCTGTTCCATGGCGACACCCAGCCGCGCGTGCTGGCCCTGCTGCGCCGCGTGGCCGTGCTGGCCATGGAGGACCTCGCGCCGTTCCGGCCCTACCTGGTGGGCGCCGTGCTGAACGGCACCGCCACCGAGCACTCGGATATCTACCTGCAGTGCTTCTGCGACAGCGCCAAGGACGCCACGCTGCACCTGCTGAACGCCGGGGTCGACTTCGAAACCAGCGAAAGCCGTCACTTCGGCGGCCGCGGCGATGTCGAGACCCTCAGCTTCCTGTGGAAGGGCCAGTGGCCCGACCGCCGCGCGGCCCGCCAGCTGGCCGGCGAGGTGCGCGCGGAACTGGGTGCGCCGGTCGGCATCCATATTGCGCTGTATGATGCCGTCGACGAACGCGGCGCCGTGCGCGCCGACGCCTCCGGGCGGCTCACCCGCGCGGACCTGCAGGCCGTACGCGCGCTGATCGGCGAAGATGCCGGCACCGGGCCGTCCTGAATCACGGCCCGCGCCCGCCCCGCTCACGCTACCTAATCCAATGACTGATACCGTCTCCTCGACCGTCCGCCGCTCCCGCCTCTGGCTGTGGATCGCAGTTGCCGTGGCGGCATGCGCCGCCGGCGCGATTGCCGGCCATTTCGTGTTCTCGCCCAAGCCGGCCAGCGACCAGGCCGTCGAGGCGTTCTTCCAGACGCGGCTGCCGGACCCCGCGGGCACCGAGCTTGACCTGGGCACGCTGCGGGGCAAGACACTGGTGGTGAACTTCTGGGCGCCGTGGTGCGGCCCCTGCGTCGAAGAAATGCCCGAGCTGACCGCGCTGCACGAGGAATACAAGAACCGGCAAGTCGAGTTTGTCGGCATCGGCATCGATTCAGCCAGTAATATCCAGCAGTTCACCAGGAAGGTACCGGTCGCCTATCCGCTCGCGGTGGCAGGCTTCGCCGGCACCGAGCTGTCGCGCAATTTCGGCAACAGCGCCGGCGGCTTGCCCTATACCGTGGTCATCAACCCCGACGGCAGCGTCAAGTACCGCAAGATGGGCCGCGTCACCGCGGAAGAGCTGCGCGCGGTGCTGCCTCGCACCTGAGTAAGTTCTTTCGGTATCTCCGGTCAATTTCGGATTTCTCGCGCGATTTGTTCCGTTTCCGTATGTGAGGCCCGAGAAAGTGCCGAAAGCGCCGCCGTATCGTCCCGATGCCGCCGCGCCTTGTATCCCGCGCTAGACAAATCCCTCTAAGCTACGGTAATCTCCGCGCAATTTCGTTGATCTGGTCGAGCCGCCGTGACTGCAACCCGCTCCATCCGTCGCTCAGCCCGCTACCGCAAGGTGCTGGTCCTGCATGGGCCTAACCTGAACCTGCTGGGAACGCGCGAACCGGAGACCTACGGGCACACCACCCTGGCCGATATCGACGCAGCGCTGGCCGACCATGCATCCAAGGCCGGTATTTCCCTGGCTTCGTTCCAGTCCAACCATGAGGGGGCACTGGTCGATCGCATCCACGCCGCGCGCGAGGAAGGCGTCGATTTCATCATCATCAACCCGGCGGCCTACACGCACACCAGCGTGGCCCTGCGCGATGCGCTGGCCGGCGTGGCCATCCCGTTTGTGGAGGTCCACCTGTCCAACGTGCACCGCCGCGAGAGCTTCCGTCACCACTCCTATTTCTCCGATATCGCTGTCGGAGTGATCTGTGGGCTGGGCTGGCAGGGATACCTGCTGGCACTCGACTATGCGCTCGCCCAGGAACAGCCGCCGCCAGGAAGCCCGGGGCGCTGACCCCTGCCAGAATTTTTTTGACGAACCTGCGCGCGCCGCCCGGCGGACCGCGCCCGTTGCACGTGCTGCGGCACGGCGCGGCGGGCGCGGCTCCGTGGTGGGCGCCAAACGATTTCTTCCGCCGCAGCCCAGCGGGGCCGCGGCCGGACAACCTGATTCAGGAGGATAAGAAGATGGACCTGCGCAAGCTGAAGACGCTCATCGACCTGGTGGCCGAATCCGGCATCTCCGAGCTGGAAGTCACCGAAGGCGACGGCAAGGTACGCATCGTCAAGCAACCGCCGCAAATCGTCGCCGCGCCGATGGCCATGCCGCAGCTGCAGGCACTGCCGGCCGCATCGGCCGCTGCCCCGGTCGGCACCGCCGCCCCGGCCGCCGAGCCGGTTGCGCAACTGCCCGCCGGCCACATCGTGACCTCGCCGATGGTGGGCACGTTCTACCGCGCGCCGTCGCCGGGCGCCGCACCGTTCGTCAATGTCGGCGATTCGGTCAAGGAAGGCCAGACCGTCTGCATCATCGAAGCCATGAAGCTGCTCAACGAAATCGAGTGCGACAAGGCCGGCGTCATCAAGGAAATCCTGGTCGAGAACGGCCAGGCCGTGGAATACGGCCAGCCGCTGTTCGTCATCGGCTGAGCCTGAAAGGCATGCCGCGCCCAGCGCTGCCGACGACCGCCCTTGCGGCGGCAGGCACAGCACCGGCGCGGCCCTCTATGGCGTTTCAGGACGCCAGGGACGTTGTGGGCATCGCGACCCGTTCCGTGCAGTTCCATGCAGTTCCGCGCGTTAGTGCGGCCCGGCGTGCGGCCCGGCGGCCAGCCTGACGGCCGCGCGCCCGACGTGCCATGGCGGCACGCAGCGGGACCGCTCCCGTTCTCGCAGAGAGAGACCATGTTTGAAAAAATTCTGATCGCGAACCGCGGCGAAATCGCACTTCGCATCCAGCGCGCCTGCCGCGAACTGGGCATCAAGACGGTGGTGGTGTATTCCGAGGCCGACAAGGAGGCCAAGTACGTGCGCCTGGCCGACGAAGCCGTCTGCATCGGCCCGGCCCCGTCGCCGCAGTCGTACCTGAACATGCCGGCCATCATCTCGGCCGCCGAAGTGACCGATGCGCAGGCCATCCACCCGGGCTACGGCTTTCTGTCGGAGAACGCCGACTTCGCCGAGCGCGTGGAGAAATCCGGCTTCGTCTTCATCGGCCCGACCGCCGACAGCATCCGCCTGATGGGCGACAAGGTCTCGGCCAAGCAGGCCATGATCAAGGCCGGCGTGCCGTGCGTGCCGGGCTCTGACGGCGCCCTGCCCGACGACCCCAAGGAAATCCTGGCGACCGCGCGCCGCGTAGGCTACCCGGTAATCATCAAGGCCGCCGGCGGCGGCGGTGGCCGCGGCATGCGCGTGGTGCACACCGAAGCGGCGCTGATCAACGCCGTCAACATGACGCGTGAGGAAGCCGGCCGCGCCTTCGGCAATCCCGAGGTCTACATGGAGAAGTTCCTGGAGAATCCGCGCCATGTGGAGATCCAGATCCTGGCCGACCAGCACAAGCAGGCGATCTGGCTGGGCGAGCGCGACTGCTCGATGCAGCGCCGCCACCAGAAGGTGATCGAAGAAGCGCCGGCGCCGCATATCCCGCGCCGCCTGATCGAGCGCATCGGCGACCGTTGCGCCGAGGCCTGCAAGAAGATGGGATACCGCGGCGCCGGCACTTTCGAGTTCCTGTACGAAAACAACGAGTTCTACTTCATCGAGATGAACACGCGTGTGCAGGTGGAGCACCCGGTCACCGAGATGATCACCGGCATCGACATCGTGCAGGAACAGATCCGCATCGCCTTCGGCGAGAAGCTGCGTTTCCGCCAGAAGGACGTGCAATTCCGCGGCCACGCGATCGAATGCCGCGTGAATGCCGAGGACCCGTTCAAGTTCATCCCGTCGCCCGGCCGCATCACCGCCTGGCACATGCCGGGGGGCCCTGGTGTACGCGTGGACTCGCACGCGTATGATGGCTACTTCGTGCCGCCCAACTACGATTCGATGATCGGCAAGATCATCACATACGGCGCCACGCGCGAGCAGGCCATCGCCCGCATGCGCATCGCGCTGTCCGAAATGGTTGTGGACGGCATCCAGACCAACGTGCCGCTGCACCGCGAGCTCATGATGGACGCCAACTTCGTCGAAGGCGGCACCAGCATCCACTATCTCGAGCATCGCCTGGCGGAGCGCGCGAAGGCCTGACGCGACTTACCCGCAACCCCAAGCAGCAAGCAAGGAAGCCCGTGGCATTTCAGGAATGTGTGATCGAAGTGGCGCAGGACCAGGCCGAAGCCTGGTCCGAGGCCCTGTTCGACCTCGGTGCGCTGTCGGTCTCGGTGGAAGACGCCGATGCCGATACGCCCGATGAGCAACCGCTTTTCGGCGAGCCCGGGCTCGAACCCAAGCAACTCGCGTGGAACCGGTCGCGCGTGGTGGCGCTGTTCGGCGACGATGCCGATCCCGCCGTGGTGGTGGCCGCTGCCGCCAACCAGCTTGGCATCGATCCGGTGCCGGCATACGAACTGCGCGCGGTGGAAGACCAGGACTGGGTGCGCCTGACGCAATCGCAGTTCGAACCGATCCGCATCGGCGAGCGCATCTGGGTGGTGCCGTCGTGGCACGACGCCCCCGAGCCCGATGCGGTGGTGCTGGAGCTGGACCCCGGCCTGGCCTTCGGCACCGGCAGCCATCCGACCACGCGGCTGTGCATGCAGTGGCTGGAGCAACATGTGGTGCCGGGCGAGACCGTGCTCGACTATGGCTGCGGCTCCGGCATCCTGGCGATCGTCGCGCGCAAGCTCGGCGCGGGCGCTACCGTTGGCATCGACATCGATCCCAACGCCGTGGAAGCGTCGCGCTACAACGCCGAGCGCAACCAGGTCGAGGCGTCGTTCGCGCTGCCCGAGTCGGTGTCGGAGGCCACCTATGACCTGGTGGTCGCCAATATCCTGTCGAACCCGCTCAAGCTGATGGCCGCCATGCTCAGCGCCCGCGTGCGCCCCGGCGGCCGGCTGGTGCTGTCGGGCGTGCTGGAGCGCCAGGCGGATGAAGTTGCCGCCGCCTATGCACCGTGGCTGCCGCTGACGGTATGGCGCGCCGAGGAAGGCTGGGTGTGCCTGCACGGCACCCGTCCCTGACCAGTCCAGATGGCCGCCGTCAAGCTCGTCACGCGCTGCCCGGCCTGCCGCACCGCCTTCCGGCTGGTCGCCGACCAGTTGCGCCTGCGCCAGGGGCTGGTGCGTTGCGGCCACTGCGAAACGGTGTTCGATGCGCGCGAGCACCTGATCGAAATCCCCGTGCCGGCAGGCAGTGCCACGCCGCCGGCGTCCGCCGTACCGGCAACGACCACGCCGACCGCGGCCACGCCCGCACCGGCAGCTGAAGCTGCGCGCCCCGGCGAGTCTGCCCCGGCATCGCAGCCAGCCCCTGCCCCCTTCACGCCCTTCACGCCCACCACCGATCCCGGCTATGACGTGCCGGCGCTGGACGCGCCTACCATGCTCATGACCTCGCCCGCGGACCTCGACGTCGCGGCACCGCCCCACGCGGACGTGCATGAGGACGAGATCGAACGGGCGCTGCGCGAGGCCAACGATGCCGTCGCCCAGCGCGACGCGCGCGATGCGGAGCGGCAGGCGGACGTCGAGCCCGTGCCGCAGCAGACGCCTGCCACGGAGACCGCGCGGGAAGCGGAACCCATGGCGGAGTCGGAACCGGAGCCAGAGGCAAAACCAGGACCGGAACCCGAAGCGCAGCCTGAACCAGAGCGCAAAGCCACGCACGACGCAGAGGCCACGGCGACGCACGCGGCGCCTCAGCCGGCCGAACCCGAAGTTGCAGCGCCGGCATGGCCCGCACTGAACCACAACGCACTCGATCATCCTGCGCTTGAAGAGCCGGCACGGATCGGCAAGGCCGGGGAGCCCGAAGCAGAAGCGCGAGGGAAAGCGGAAGCGCCGGCGCCCCAGCCGGACGCTGTGCCCGCACCCGCGGCAATCCCGAGTGCCAGCGAATTCCTGCGCGCGGCGTCGGCGGATATCGGCCCGCCACCGGCGATCCATCCGGCGCCGGCAGACACGCCCGAGTCCGCCGCCGAGCCGTCCGAGAGCAAGGCTGCCGAGCGCACCGACACCAGCGATACGCGCTACGGCCGCGACGCCGGGCCCGCGCCCGACACTGGCGCGCCCGCCAGCATCACTGGCGAAGCCGTCGCACGCGAGCAGACCACGCGCCGCTGGACCCGCGCCGAAGCCCCGGCCGGCCCGGTCTTCGCTCCCGACTTCCTGCGCCACGCCCGCGAACGCGAGCGCGAGCGTGCCCCCGCGCGCAGCCGCGCGCCGGCGCCGCGCACGCTCTGGTACGCCGCGGCAGCGGTGCTCGCCCTGGGCGCGACGGTGCAGGCCGTGTATCTCGCGCGCAGCCCGCTGGCCGGACAGTTCCCGATGCTGCGCCCGGCACTGGAAGCCGCATGCGCCCCGTTCGGCTGCGACGTGCCGCCGTGGCGCGACATCGACGCACTGCGCATCGAGAGTTCGCAGCTGCAGCGCCTGGACGAAGGCGGCGATGCCTACATGCTCGCCGTCACGCTGCGCAACCTCGGCCGCGCCACCACCGCGCTGCCAGCGATCGAGCTGGTAATGACCGACCTGCAGGACCAGCTGCTGCTGAGGCGTGTGCTGCAACCGGCGGATTACCTGGACCCTTCGCAAAAGGCCTTCGCGACAGAGGGGCTTCGCGCCGGCATGGAGCTGCCGGTTCGGGTACGATTCCGGACGCAGCAGGCGCCATCCAACTACCGCGTGCTGATTTTTTATCCCTGAATTCCGCGGCCTGCCGCCGGACCGAATCCGAGTCCGGCGGCGGGCAGCGCCCCCCACCGGGGCATTGGCCGGCCAGGCGCCGGAAACTGAACCGGAAACCATCAGACATCAAGGAGCAGACATGAGCAGCGTTACCCTCGGCGGCAACCCGATCGAAGTCGCAGGCAAGTTCCCGCAAGCCGGCGACAAGGCGCCCGCCTTCTCGCTGGTCGGCAAGGACCTGAAGGACGTCACGCTGGCCGACTTCGCCGGCAAGCGCAAGGTGCTGAACATCGTCCCGAGCCTGGACACGCCGGTGTGCCAGGCTTCGGCCCGCAAGTTCAACGAGGCCGCCAACAGCCTGGCCAACACCGTCGTGCTGACGATCTCGGCCGACCTGCCCTTCGCGATGGGCCGCTTCTGCACCACCGAAGGCCTGGCCAACGTGGTGACGCTGTCGACGATGCGCGGCGCCGAGTTCAAGGGCAACTACGGCGTGGACATCAAGAGCGGCCCGCTGGCCGGCGCGACCGCGCGCGCAGTGGTGGTGCTCGACGAGAACGACACCGTCAAGTACGCCCAGCTGGTCCCGGAAATCAAGACCGAGCCGGACTACGAAGCCGCCCTGGCCGCGCTGAAGTAATCCGCACCGCCTGACGGCAGCGGCCGCCCGCGCAACCGGGGCGGCCGTTTTTGCTTTATCTGACCTATCCACCAACAACCTACCACCTGGAGAGAGCATGGCCAGCCTGATCTGCGGCTCCGTCGCCTACGACACCATCATGACGTTCGACGGACGCTTCCGCGAACACATCCTGCCGGACCAGATCCATATGCTGAACGTCTCGTTCCTGGTGCCCGGCATGCGCCGCGAGTTCGGCGGCTGCGCCGGCAACATCGCCTACACGCTGAAGATGCTGGGCGGCGATCCGGTGGTGATGGCCACCGTCGGCACCGATGCCGAGCCCTACCTGGAATACCTGCGCAAGCTGGAGATTCCCACCAGCCACATCCGCGTGCTGCCCGAGAGCTTCACGGCGCAGGCCATGATCACCACCGACCTGGACAACAACCAGATCACCGCCTTCCACCCTGGCGCAATGAGCCAGTCGCAGCTGAACAACGTCAAGGACGCGCTCGGCAGCGGCAAGGCGCCCGCGCTCGGCATCGTGGCCCCGGACAGCCGCGAAGGCATGCTGCACCACGCGCGCCAGTTCGCCGAGGCGGGTGTTCCGTTCATCTTCGACCTGGGCCAGGCGATGCCGCTGTTCAACGGCGAAGACCTGCGGGAGTTCGTTGAACTCGCCAGTTACGTGACAGTCAATGACTACGAGGCGCAGGTGCTGCTGTCCCGTACCGCATGGACCAGCGCCGAGGTTGCCGCCAAGGTTCGTGCCTTCATCGTCACGCACGGCGAGCGCGGCGCCAGCATCTATGCCGATGGCCAGCAGTACGCGATCCCGGCCGTGCGGGCCGAGCGCATCGTCGACCCGACCGGCTGTGGCGACGCCTTCCGCGGCGGCCTGCTCTACGGCATTGAAAACGGTTTAGACTGGGAAACGACCGGCCGCCTGGCATCGCTGATGGGGTCGGTCAAGATCGCGCAGCAGGGTCCGCAGAACCACTGGTTGTCGCGCGAGGAAATCGGCAACCGGTTCCAGTCTGCATTCGGGTACCGCTACGCCTGACCTGCGGCCAGTGCGTGGCCTCTTCGGGATTTGACATGAACCACCAGCTCCGTGGCGGCGCGCTTGCCGTCATTGCCATCGCGGCCCTGGTCGCCGGCTGTGCGACGGAGTCGAACTCCAACAGCGTCTACAGCACCGGGCAGGCGCAGCGCGAGCAGACCGTACGCTATGGCGTGGTCGAAGGCATACGCGAAGTTGCCATCCAGCGCAGCCAGACCGGCGCGGGCACGCTCGCCGGCAGTGCCATCGGCGGCATCGCCGCTGGCAGCACCATCGGCAGCGGCAACGGCGCGGTGGCGGCGGGCATCCTCGGCGCGATCCTGGGCGGCATCGCCGGCAGCGCTGCCGAGAACAAGGTCAACGAGCGGCGCGGCCTGGAGATCACCGTGCGCCTGGACAACGGCGAGATGCGCGCGATCACGCAGGAGGCCGACGAGGTTTTCCGCCCGGGCGAGCGCGTGCGGCTGCTGTCCTCGGGCGGCGTCACCCGCGTCACGCACTGAACCGCTGCGCCCGGGCGGGCGCCAGCATGCAGCGCATCCAGGCGCCGCGCCCGCAAGGGCCGCGGCGCTTTTTCTTTGCTCGCGCACCAATGAAAAAACCCGCCGGGCCAGCGGCCATCGGCGGGTCTGCAAGACTGGCGTCTTGCTGACCGGATACGCAGTATCCGGTCATGCTGGCACGCACTGCGTGCCGATGTGGTTCCGTACGGAACGCGTAAGTCCCACGCCGTGGCGGCGCAGCTTACGGACGGTTGCCCGTCGGGAACGGCCAGGCAGCGGCCGGGTTCAGCGCGGTCTTGGCAGCCGAAGCGGGAGCAACGGCAGGGGCAGCGGCAGGCTTCGCGGCAGCCTTCTTGGCAGCCGGCTTCTTCGCAGCAGCCTTCTTGGCAGGAGCCTTCTTGGCAGCCGGCTTCTTGGCAGCAGCCTTCTTGGCCGGTGCAGCCTTCTTGGCGGCGACCTTCTTGGTTGCAGCCTTCTTGGCCGGTGCTGCCTTCTTGGCGGCGACCTTCTTTACTGCGGCCTTCTTGGCCGGTGCTGCCTTCTTGGCGGCGACCTTCTTGGTTGCAACCTTCTTGGCGGCGACCTTCTTCACCGCGGCCTTCTTGGCGGGGGCCTTCTTGGCCGCAGCCTTCTTGGCCGGCGCAGCCTTCTTGGCGGCGACCTTCTTCACGGCGGCCTTCTTGGCCGGTGCCTTCTTGGCGGCCGGTGCTGCCTTCTTGGCGGCTACCTTCTTGGTTGCGGCCTTCTTGGCCGGAGCGGCCTTCTTGGCGGCCGGCTTGGCGGCCTTCTTAGCCGCCGGCTTTTTCTTTGCAGCAGTTGCCATGGATAACTCCTTCACTAGAGAGTGAATATCGAATGACCTAAGTCAGGCGACCCGACCGACCCGAGGCGCGATACCACAGCGCGGCCCCAGTCGAGCGAGCGATTCATCGGCGCGCGGCCCGACTGCGGCTGCACGCTAATGAATTCGGTTGCAGGCGCACCGCCCATGGCGGTGACTTCGCGGCAGTCGCGGACCCGCAAGCGGGACCGGGGCACTTGCCGCGCCCTGGAATATTCGATCGGCCCGCCCCGCCAGTCGGGTCGGCGCGCGGCCTGAAAAGAGGAGATATCGGACAGCAGGCCTGCGGTGCGGGCATGGCCTCGCGCACGGCAAGCGGCATTCATTCGGTGGTAGCTGGTCCAACCCGTCAATGGACCAAGGGAGACTGCACGCGTTTTAAGAAGCCGGCTCGGCCAGGTCTGCGTCAAAGTTCTCGTGCTCCTCAGCTACAACCTTCATCACTGCATCGAAGCGCGCATCGCGCTCGTCGTTCCAATCTTGCTTCCTGCTTCTCTGCAATGAAGTGAGACTCTTGTCAAGGCGAATCATAATTCGTTTGCACGATGATGTTAAGAAAAAAGTGCAAAAAAACTTGCCTGCATGCATTACTCAAACTAGTTCTCTCGCGCGTCGTCACGAAGACGTTGCCGATGGCATCGCAATGCATCGCGCGCACGCTGATGCGAACACGCGCTTCGCTCGTTCGCACACGCGTCGCGGCCCTCCATCCCGACCCGCGCACGCGCAGCTTTTACACACCCGCACGGCACCCGATTACAACCCGCGCAACGCGCATCGCAGGATTGCGCGCGCCCTGCTGCGCACGTCATCGCGCTTTCCGAAAAGCCGCATGGACAAAGGCTTTGCGGGCGATGCACCGATACGCGCGCGACCTGCGCGGCAGTGCGCGAGCACGTAAGCGCTCGCGCCGGAAACGGGTGGCGCGCTTCGTCGCCTGCATGCGTTACACAGTCGTCAGCGCGCACGCGCGAAGGGCGTCCGGCTGACTGCGACGACTCGCGCCACTCACCTCGCGAAAGCACGCCGAACAAGCCCACGAAGAGTGATGCGCGAACGCAACGGTTTGCATCGAAGCAACAGCGCGAGGACATCAAAGCGTTGCGATTGAGCAAAGCGGCGACGCGTGCGAAGCATCGCGGCAACACTTCGATCGTTTGTCGGGACACAGCTGCGCCGACAGCATCGCGATCGCCGCTCTCATCCATTCGGATGACTCCGATCACGCACCACAGATCGCTGCGCGCATCGCGCGATGCCGAGCGTGCCGGCACGCTTCGCAGCGCTTGCCACAGGCTTGCCGATCTCGCCGCGAGAGCCCGGCGATGCGCCGCACGTCCGCTTAGAGGAATGCTTCGGCAGCGCGCTCGGCGGCCCGATTTGCTGCAACACAATAACCCGCAAACAACGGCTGCATGCGGCTTTGCGGGGAGCATGCAAGGCGTGCGCGCAGGCCGCCGCGGGGACCGGCGCAGCATGCCGGGCGATTGCAGTGCCGCTGCTGCGACAGTAGATTGGCGTGCGCGCCCGCCGCCCAGGCTCCGCTGCTTCGACGCAGGCGGCAATCGCCACGCGGCGCATCGCACCGGCACCCTGCCGGTGGGCAACGAACCTCAAAGGAGACATCATGCGCAATCCATCCCACCTCGCCGCTGTCCGTCCGCTGGTGCGTCCGGCACTGCGTGCCGCGGTGCTCGCCGCCGCCCTGCTCGGCAGCGCCGCCGCGATGGCGCAGGCCTCGCCGAGCGGCATGTGGAAGACCATCGACGACAGCACCGGCAAGCCGCGCGGCCTGGTGGAGATCAGCGAGAAGAACGGCGTCTACAGCGGACGCCTGGTGAAGACCTTCGTCGAAGGCGACGGCAAGCCCAGGGTCTGCGACAAGTGCACCGACGCGCGCAAGGACCAGCCGCTGATCGGCATGACCATCCTGACCGGCCTGCGCAAGACCGGCGACAACGAGTGGAGCGGCGGCGAGATCCTCGACCCCGAGAACGGCAAGGTCTACAAGAGCAAGATGTCGCTCGCCGAGGATGGCAGCAAGCTCAACGTGCGCGGCTTCATCGGCATCAGCCTGATCGGCCGCACCCAGACCTGGGAGCGCGATCACTGAGCGTGCGACGGCTCATGTGACTCAGGGTTTCTCCGCAACCGCCGGCAGCATGCGATGGCGCGGCGACGCGGCTGGCGAAAAAAAACCGGGCGATTCTCACCGCCCGGTTTTTTTGTCCTCGATGCTGCGCTTTACATCCGGTACCGCAGCGTCGCCATCACGCTGCGCGGGGCGCCCGGCATGTTCAGGTTAGGGCTGGTGCCGTGCGCCGACACGATGTAGCCCTTGTCGAACAGGTTGTACACGTTCAGCTGCGCCTCGAAGGCGCCGCGCCGGTACCAGGCCATAGCGTCGGCGGTGACGTAGCCGGGCAGCGTCACGGTGTTGAGCGGATCGGCATAGCGCGCGCCCACCAGGTTGAGGCCGGCGCCCACGCCGAAGCCGTGGCCCAGGTCCTTGGTCACCCACGCGTTGCCCGAGTGGCGCGGCGTGATGGTGGCGCGCTTGCCCTGCAGCGCGGCGGTGGACTTGGTGATGGTGGCATCCAGGTACGCGTAGCCCGCCAGCATGCGCCAGCCGCCGCCCAGCTCGGCCGCGCCGGAGATCTCGATGCCGTCGGTGCGCTGCTCGCCGATCGGCAGCAGTGCCGTGTTGGTGGCGTTGGCCACCTTGATGTTGCTGCGCTCCAGGCGGAACACCGAGATCGTGGTGCTGGCCTTGCCGTTCAGCCAGTCATACTTGGCGCCGACTTCGGTGTTGTTGGTGGTCTCGGGCGCCAGGTCGGCGTTGTTGGCCGCCAGCGCAAAGGCCTCACCCGACGGCTGGAACGACTTGCTCCACGACACGTAGTACGACTGCGCCTTCGACGGCTGCCACACCAGGCCGGCGCGCGGGCTCCAGGCGGTGTCGGTGCGCGACAGGTCGCGCTGGCCGGCGATCCGGTTCCTGGTCTCTTGCTGGAAGTTGTCGTAGCGCACCCCCACCAGCGCCTTCCACTGCTCGCTGAACTTGATCATGTCCTGGGTGTAGAACGCCAGGGTGTCGAACACGCCCAGGTTCGAGGTGGTCGGGTTGCCCGGCGCCTTCAGCGGCAGCGTCATCAGCACCGGGTTGAACAGGTCGAACACTGCCGGGCGGCCGTTGGCGCCGAGCACCGGCTTGGTGTTGTTGACCTGGTCCTTGTTCTGCTGCCCGATCTCCATGCCGTACAGGATCTCGTGCTCCATGCCCAGGAAGGTGGCCTTCTGGGTCAGGTCGGTCTGGTTGAACCAGCCATGTTCCTCGCGGCGGACATTGCCGTGGTTCATGGTCAGCGTGCGCGCCGCTTCGTTGACCGCAGCGGTCAGCGTGTTGTTGCGGTCCAGCGAGTAGTGGTAGTAGCGCGTGGCGTTGCGGATCGACCAGTTCTGGTTGAAGCGGTGGTTGATCGTGGCGGTGCCGGAGAACACGCGCGACTGCGAGTAGTCGGCATCGCGCGCATTGGCCGCGCCGTAGTAGCGCGAGGCCGGCACGTCGACCGGGCGGCCCTGGTAGGCCGGGATGCCGAAGTCGGTGACGCGGCGGTCTTCCAGGTAGTCGGCCTGGAACAGCACGGTGGTCTCGGGTGCGACGCGCAGCTCCAGCGACGGCGCGATCGCCTTGCGGTCCAGGAACTGCTGCGAGCGATAGCTGTTGGCCTTCTCCACGGCGCCGGTGATGCGGAACGCGGCGGCGCCGTCGGCGAACACGCGGCCGACGTCGGCCTCGGCGCGGCGGTCGGCCCACATGCCATAGCTCAGCGCGAAATCGGTGACGTCGATGCCAGGCTTCTTGGTGACGCGGTTGATCAGACCGCCTGCCGAACCGCGCCCGTAGAGCACCGCCGCCGGGCCCTTGACCACTTCGACGCGATCCACGTTGGACAGGTCGCGGAAGTACAGCGCATCGTCACGAATGCCATCGACGAACTGGTCGGCGATCGCGGTGAAGCCGCGGATCGAGACCTGGTCGCGCTGGCCGTCGCCATGCGAGAACGACACGCCGGGCACGTTCTTCAGCGCGTCCTGCATCGACGTGGCGTGCTGGTCGCGCATTACCTCGGCGGTGACCACGTTGACGGTCTGCGGGACGTCGCGCAGCGGCGCTTCGGTCTTGGTCGCGCTGAGCGCGTTGGGCGGGTTGTAGCCGGCGCCCAGTTCTCGGCTGACGTCGGCCTTGACGGTGACCTCGGGCAGCTGCGCCGCTGCAGTCGGTGTCGCCTGCGACCAGGCTGCCATCGGTTGAAAAACAAGAGTCCCTGCCACCGCGGCGCAGATCGGGTGAAGTTTTATTCTCATTTCCCTGTAATTGACTGTAATTCTTTTTAAGAAAGCGATGCATTATCAATTATGAGAATGAAGGGGTCAATGAGATTGCGAATTATTCCCATTTATTGCCGCGCGAGCGTTGTTTTCAGATCGGCGTTGACCGGGGCAGTACGCTGGTGTTTGACTTGTGAGCCGACTCAGGTGGGCCGACTCAGGCCAACTGCTCGGCCAGCACGTTGCGAGCCTCGGCAATGAACGGCGATTCGTTGCGGCGGGCAGGTAGCAGGAAGAACTCCGCTTCGGGCAGGCGCGGCAAGCCGAGCCGCGCAACCGTGCCGCCGTCCAGCGGCGCGACGCCCGGCCCGATCGCCGCTGCATTCAGGCAGGACAGCCCGAGCCCGGCCGCGAGCGCGAGATGCAGGCCCGCCACGCCCGAGGCCGAGTGCGCGACCTCGAACGGCAAGCGCTTGCGCAGCAGCAGCTGCACCACGAACTGGTGCAGCGAGCAGGTGTCGGGCAGCAGCACCAGCGGCAGCGTGGCGGGCAAGGCATCGGCATCGCCGGAGGCCGCCACCCAGGCCAGCGGTTCGCGCCGCAGCACCGTGCCCCGCGTGCTCTTGCCCGGGGTGTGGCGGCCGCGCGGCAGGCGCATGCTCAGGCCGATATCGAAGGCATCCATGTCGGCGGCGGCATCGATTGCCGCACTCTTCATCACCGTCACGTGCAGCCGCAGGTAGGGATAGCGTTCGCGCAGGCGCCGCAGCATGCCGGCGATTTCGCCCGGGCGGAAGTAGTCGGTGACGGCAAGCCGCAGGTCGCCTTCCAGCGCGTGTCCGCGCAGTTCCTGCAGCGCCAGTTCGTTCAGCGCGAGGATGCGCCGCGCGTGCTCCAGCAGCCGCGCGCCGGCCGGCGTCGGCACCGCGCCGTGCCGCCCGCGCGACAGCAGCGGCACGCCGGCGCGCTCTTCCAGCTTGCGCAGCTGTTCGCTGACCGACGATTGCGACAGGAACAGCCGGGGCGCGGCGGCGGACAGGCTGCCGCAGTCGGCAACGGTGACGAAGGTGCGCAACTGGTCTGTGTCGAATCCACGCATGATGGGACGCTCCGGCATGGGCTGGCAGAGGGTGGCAAAGGCGGCCGCAGTTACTTCGGCAAATCCGATGGATGGTATCGGACATTCCCGCTTTTCCGATACTACACCGGCTCCTAACATGGCATCACCCACCCACGAAACCAGGAGCCAGCCATGCCCCACATCGTCCTGCAACTGTCCGGCCAGCCCGATGCCGCCCTCACCCGCCGCAGCGCCGCCGCCATCGCCGACCTGACCGCAAGCGTGCTCGGCAAGAAACGCGACGTGATTGCCATCACCGTCCACTACGTGCCGCACGACAGCTGGATCATCGGCGGCGTGCCGCTGTCCGAGCAGGGCCGCAACGCCTTCCATCTCGATATCAGCGTCACCGATGAGACCAATACCAAAGCCGAGAAGGCGCAGTTCATCCAGGCTGTGTTCGAGACCATGGCGGGCCTGCTCGGCAACCTGCATCCCGTCTCTTATGTGCATGTGATCGATGCCCGCGCGGCGGCGTATGGCTACGGCGGCCGCACGCAGGAGTATCGGCACCAGCACGGATGAAGCGCGCGTCGCCTGCAGGGCGGCGTTATCGCGCTGGGCTGTATTTTGTGACCGGACTGGTCTGAAGCAATCGGGGGCCCCGCCGCTTGTACATTTAGTGCGTTGTTAACTAGTGTGAGTTGGGTGCCGCCGGCATCCAACCCGGCCATCCTGGAATCCGACGCATGAAACAGATCACCCTGCCCGACGGCGAGCGCATCCCCGCGCTCGGCATGGGAACGTGGAACATGGGCGAGTCGCCCGCCGCGCGCGCCGAAGAGATCGCCACGCTGAGGCTGGGCCTGGACCTGGGCCTGCGGCTGATCGATACCGCCGAGATGTATGGCGAGGGCCAGTCCGAGGAGATGATCGGCGAGGCCGTGGCCGGACGGCGCGACGAAGCCTTCCTGGTCAGCAAGGTCTATCCGTTCAACGCCAGCCGCCGCGGCACCGTGCAGGCGTGCGAGCGCAGCCTGCAGCGGCTGCGCACCGACCGCATCGACCTCTACCTGCTGCACTGGCGCGGCGGCGTGCCGCTGGAAGAGACCGTCGCCGCCATGCAGGCGCTGCAGCGCGACGGCAAGATCCGCCACTGGGGCGTCAGCAACCTGGACCTGGCAGACCTGCAGGAGCTATGGGACGCGCCCGGCGGCGACGGCATGGCAACCAACCAGCTGCTGTACAACCTCGGCCGGCGCGGCATCGAATGGGACCTGTTGCCGTGGCTGCGCCAGCGCGGCATCCCGGTGATGGCCTACTCGCCGATCGAGCAATCGCGGCTGCTGGGCAACCCGGGGCTGAAGCGCTTCGCGCGCGACCACGGCATGACCGCGGCGCAGGCGGCGCTGGCCTGGCTGCTGGCGCAGGACGGCGTCATCGCCATCCCCAAGACCGGCCGGCGCGAGCGCCTGCAGGAGAATATCGGCGCGCTGTCGCACCCGTTGTCGGCGGCCCAGCTGGCCGAACTCGACCGCATCTTCCCGCCTCCGGACGGGCCGGGGGCGCTGGAGATGCTGTGAGCGCGCCCGCGGCGCGGCGTCAGTTCACGCGCGACGCGTAGCGTTGGTTCTCGACATAGCGCACCAGGTAGTTGCGCGCCTTGTCGCGGGTATCGGCAGTGACGCGCGCCGCCGCCTGGCGGGCGCTGTTCTTGCCGTGCGCCGACGACATCTGGCCGTCCAGGTAACTGCGGAAAGAGTCGTGCATGGCGTTCAGGTCGGACTGGCATGCGGCTAGCGCCGCATTCGCCACGTCTTTCGACTGGCCCTTGGACGACAGGTTGTCGTCGGCCTTCTCCTTGACGCAGTCCATGTATTTGGCGCGCAGCGCCTGCCAGCCGCTGCTGTCGGCGGTGGCGGCGCTGGCGGCAGCGTTGGTAGTTTCACTGGCGGGTCCGGTCGAGGGCTGGGAAGCGCACGCGGCGAGCAAGGCCAGTGGCAGGGCGGTAAGTAATTTCTTCATGCCTTGATGATGCGATGCGGCGGTGCCGCATGGATGCGTAGTCATTTCTGGAGCCGACAAACTGCCATGAATGCCCGGGCGAGGCTACCTTCGTCACAAATGGAAACGACTCGTCACCACGTGATCTTTTGTCCGAGTGCTTTTGCCGCCTATGCTTCAGAGACGACAACAACACCCAAGGAGACAAGATGAAACGTCGAAACTTCCTGACCGCCAGCGCGGGCCTTGCCCTGGGCAGCCTGGCACTGGGTGCCTGCACCACCACAAAGCCCGACGCACCGACCGACAAGGCGGCACGGCGCCGCGAGCTGGACTCGGGCGTCGATGCCACGTTGTCGCGCCTGTATGGCTCGGTCAACGGCTCGCGTGAACTCGGCAATCGCGCGCGCGGCATCCTGGTGTTCCCCAAGACCTTGTCGGCGGGCTTTATCGTCGGCGGCGAATATGGGGACGGCGCGCTGCGCTCGGGCGGCGCGACGCGCGGCTATTACCGCCTGGTCTCCGGCTCGGTCGGCTGGCAGATCGGCGCGCAGTCCAAGTCGGTGATCCTGATGTTCCTGACGCAGGACGCGTACGACAAATTCGTGCGCAGTTCAGGCTGGACCGCTGGTGTCGACGCTACCGTCGCGCTGGCGACGGTCGGCGCCAGCGGCGTGCTCGACACCAATACCGCGCAGCAGCCGATCGTCGGTTTCGTGATGACCAATGCCGGGCTGATGGCAGGCCTGAGCCTCGAAGGCAGCAAGGTCACCCGGCTCGACCTGTAAGCGCCTGGCGCCGGCTTGCGCCGCACGGTCCGACGGTCGTGCGGCGGCGGTTTTTCGCGGCCATCCGCCGCGAGGGGATAGAATTCGTCCCTTTGGCCGAATTCTCATGTGGTTCAAGAACCTGCAGGTCCATCGTTTCTCCGCCCCGTGGACGCCCGGCGCCGACGAGGTCGAAGCCAGCCTGGCGAAGCACGCCTTCTACCCCGGCACCAGCCTCGAAATGCAGACGCAGGGCTGGGCCTCGCCCCGTGACAACGGCCAGCTGGTCCACGCCGTCGGCCGCCAGATGCTGCTGACGCTGCGCACCGAGAAGAAGCTGCTGCCGACCACCGTGGTCAACCAGGTCACACGCGCACGCGCCGCGGAGATCGAGGAGCAGCAAGGCTACAAGCCGGGCCGCAAGCAGCTGAAGGAACTGAAGGAGCAGGTCACCGAGGAACTGCTGCCGCGCGCCTTCAGCATCCGCCGCGACACCCGCGTGTGGATCGACCCGGACAACGGCTGGCTGGCGATCGACGCCGCTGCCGCGGCCAAGGCCGATGAAGTGCGCGGCATGCTATTCAAGGCGCTGGATCCGCTGCCCCTGGTCAACCTGCATGTCAACCAGTCGCCGGTGGCGGCGATGACCGAATGGCTGGCCGGCGACGCCGCGCCGGGCGGCTTCACCGTCGACCAGGAAATCGAGCTGCAGTCCGGCAGCGAAAGCAAGGCCACGGTGCGCTACGTGCGCCACCCCCTCGATCCTGAAGACCTGCGCCGGCACATTGCCGCCGGCAAGCGCTGCACGCGCCTGGCGATGACCTGGAACGACCGGGTCTCGTTCGTGCTGACCGACGGGCTGGTGGTGAAGAAGGTGGCGCCGCTGGACGTGATCAAGGAACAGGCCGACGGCACCACGTATGACGAAGACGAGCGCTTCGACGCCGACTTTGCCATGATGGCCGGCGAGCTGTCGGGCCTGCTGGGCGACCTGACCGAAGCGCTGGGCGGCGAGCGCAAGAGCTGATGCTGGCGGCGCGCGCTGCCGCGCGCCGGCGCACCGATACGCCGGTTACGCTACCCAGTTCACCTTGGGGAAGCGGTCGGCAAATCCGGCCGGCATCGGCATCACGGTCTTGCCGACGTAGTCGAAGAACACGAAGCCGGACTTGGCCATGGCGATCAGGGTGCCGTCAGCCGGGCGCGTGATGCGGAAGATGATGTCGCCGCCGTACTTGTTGAAGTCCATCACGCCGACTTCGAACAGCAGCTGGTCGCGCGCGTGCGCTTCGTTGCGGTACATGGTGGCCAGGTCCGTGACGATGATGCCGAGACCCTCCACCTTGTCTCCCTCGCTGCCGAACTCATAGAGGAAGCGGGCGCGCGCCTCGGAGATCATCGAGATCATCGAATCGTTGGCCAGGTGGTTGGCCGAGTTGATGTCGGTGACGCGCACGGTCAGGTGGGTCGAATAGCAGAACTGGTCGTCGGGAAGATCGAGTTGAAGGCGGGCCATGGCGGCATCGGGCAAAGTGGACAAGAAGCCGCCGCCAGGCACGCATAAGGACCATCCGATTCCGGGCAGGCTGGCGGCGAGGCGCCCATCATAGTCGATCCGGCCGGTTCGCCAGCGGGGCTCAGGGATTGAGCGGCGGCAGGGCTGCCGGCGTGGCCCGATGCGCCCGGACAGGCCGGTGTGCTGGGCCGTACTTCGGCAACAGGCCCGCCAGTTCGCTGCCGTTCCATTGCCCCGTGCCGGTGCCGGCACCGAACAGGCGCCGTTCGAGTCCATCGACGGCGGAAGCCAGCGCCGCGTCGGTGCCTGCCGCCCACTCCGATGGTGCCTTGCCCCACGCGCTGCGCGACCACACGCCAAGGGCGCGATAGGCTGCCGGCGCGTCGTTCGCGCGGCAGGCCTGCAGCAGCGCCGCGAGCCGCGCCTCGCTGCCGGCCGCCCTGGCGCTGCGCCGTGCCGCGAGCGCCCGGCGCAGGCGTGCCACGCGCGGCCGTGCCCAATGCAGCAGCAGCCATCCCAGCAGCAAAACCGGGGCGCCGCCGGCCGCCCACAGCCACAGGCGCCACGCGGTCCCGCCCTCCCCGGGCAACGGCGCGGCGTGGGGGCCGGTCGGGGACAATCCTGCAAGGTGCGGCGCGCCGGCCACGTCTACCTTCACCTCGGGCGCCTCCGATTCGCCGGGCTTGCGCGTGACCGGGTCGAACCACTCCACCTTGATCGCCGGCAGCGTATAGGTCCCGGCGTGCTCGAACACATAGGTGAGACGGTCCGTGCGGCTGCCGCCCGTGTTGCCCGCGCTGTCGTGCGCGGCATCGCTGAGTTGCGGATCGCCCGCGAACACGCGCACGCCGGCCGGCGCTTCCACCTTGGACGGCCGGATCATCATGGCCTGCGTCTGCGGCGCGAACGTGATGATAGTGCGCACCAGCGCGTCGCCGGCATGGAATTGCGCCTGCGGGCCGCTGACCGGGCGGTCGAAGCGCTGCGTGACGTTCAGGCGCGCCACCGGCAGCGTGGCAACGGCCGGCGCGCCGGCTGCGCCCGCGGCACGGATCGTGGTGGCCGGCAGCGTCACGCTGCCCTGGCGCGGCTTGCCGTCGTCGCCGGAATAAGTGAAGGCGATGGAGACCTGCGGCAACCGGAAATCTCCGCCCTGCTCCGCGGCAAACAGGTAGGTCTTCCGGATGCCGGCATAGCTCACGCCGCCGATGGTCTCGACCGTGTTCTGGCCGCGGTCGTCCGGCATGGTGACGATCGCGCCGGGCACCTGCAGTGTCGGGAAGACGGGCGCCGACAGGAAAAAGTTGGGCGCCAGTATCGTCACGTCGACGCGGATCTGCTGGCCCGGCAGCACGGGCTGCCGCGCCGCCACGTCGACGCGCACGAGGGGATCGGCCGCCAGCGCGAGCGCGCTCGCCAGCCATAGCGCAAGGCCGGCGAGCCAGATGCCGAAGCCCCGACCCGCGCGCGTCATGGTTTGGCTCCGGCGCCCGGCTGCGCCTGGCCCTGCTGCAGCGCGAACTTGCGTTGCAGCAGTTCGGTCGGCGTGGTCTGGATCGCGCGCATCCAGGTCTCCGCGCTTTCGACCGCGCCCATCTCCAGCTTCTTGCCCTCGCCTTCGGGCGGCCTGGACTCGCTGTCGTACTTCACTTCGTCGGGCTTGATGTCGGGCGGCTCCTCGCCTTCCTTCGGCTTTTCCGCCTTCGCGGCCAGCTTCTCCATGAGCGCCAGGTTTGCCGTTGCCGCGGGCCATTGCGGGCGGCGCTTCAGGGCCTCCCGGTAGCGCGCGGCCGCGTCCTTGTACTTGCCCATCCGCGCCAGCGCATCGCCCTGGTTGAAGTCGCTCTCGGGCGAATCGATCAGCGCGAAGCTCTGCACCGCCTGCGCGTACTGCCCGGCGCGGTACTGCGCCACGCCGCGCCACATGGGGTCGTCGAACAGCGCGGCGGCGGCGGCAAAATCGCCGCGCTCGAAGGCCCGGCGGCCCTGCTGGTCATGCGTGAGCCACAGGTCGACAAAGCGCGACGCGCGCGGCGCTTCGGCATCGGGCGCCGGCGCCTGCGCGCGCAGCGCCTGCTGCGGCGCCGCCAGCGCCACGGCAAGCAGCACGCCGGTGATCCAGCGCACGGTCCAGCCCTTGCGGAACCACAGCACGCCGAGCAGTGCGATGGGAACCGTCAGCCACCAGCCCTCGTCCTTCCAGCGCGTGTTGTCCGCCGACTGCTTCTGCGCGAGGTGCGACTGCACATGGCGCTGCACCCAGGCGACGTCGTCGTCGCTGTCGGGCGTGAACGTGGCGACCGGCACGCCGGTGTCCTCGCCAAAGCGCTTGAGCGCGGCCGTGTCCATGCGCGCGAACACGCGCACGCCGTCCTTCTCGACAAAGCCGTCGGTGCCGCTGCGCAGCGGGCCGCCGCGTTCGGTGCCGATCGCCAGCACCACCGGCTGGCTGCGCCCGCTGCCTGCCCGGGTCTTGAACGCGCGCACGGCGGCGGTTTCCACGCCGTCGGTCAGGAACAGGATGGTGCCGGGCACCTCCTCTTGCGCGAGCGCCGCGTCGATGGTGCGCAGCGCAAGTGCGGTGTCCCTGCCGGGCGCCGGCATGATACGGGTCTGCAGCGCATCGACGAAAGTCTGCAGCAGCATGGCGTCGTCGGTCAGCGGCAGCACCAGGTGCGTGGAGCCGGCGTAGGCCCAGATAGCGGTGCGTCCGCCGTCGCGGCGCGCCAGCAGCGCCTTGACCTTGAGCTTCGCGCGCTCGAGCCGCGTGGGCGTCACGTCGATGGCATCCATGGTCGGCGACAGGTCGATGGCGATCGCCAGCGGCGCCTTGTCGTCGAGAAACGGCGGGCGCTCGCGCTCCCACGCGGGACCGGCCAGCGCAATGGCGCCGAGCGCAAGCAGCAGCGCAGTCAGGTGCACGGGACGGATGGCCAGCCGGCGCCGCTCGCCGACCATCAACGCGTCCAGCAGGTGCGGAGCGATCGCATCGCGCCAGCGACGCCGCACATCGCCACGGCGGCGCACGGCCCACACCAGCAGCACCGCCGGGACCAGCGCCAGCAGCCACCACGGGCGCAGGAAATGGAAATCCGCGAGCGCCTGCATCACGACTCCTGCGCCGCCGGTTGCGGCGCGCCACGCCGGCGCGGACGCGCAAGCCATGCCGACCACGCCGCCATGATGAGCTGGTACGCCAGCACCATGCCAACCGCCGCGCCGAGCGGCCACATGAACAGCTCGCGCCGCGGCCGCCACGACAGCGTCTTGTGGTTGTGCGGCGTAATGCGGTCGAGCGTTGCGTAGATGCTTTCGAGTCCCTTTTGGTCGGCACCGAAGAAATAGCGTCCACCCGTCTGCGCGGCGATGCGCTGCAGCACGCCCAGATCGACGCGCTGCTCGCCCTCGGCGGAAGGATCGCCGATGCCGATCGTATGCACGATCACGTGCCGCTGCCTGGCGATCTCCGCGGCGCGTTCGGGCGGCATCTTGCTGGCGGTGTCGTTGCCGTCGGTCAGCACGATCAGCACCTTCTCGGGCGCCTGGCTCTGGTCGAACATCTTGATGCCAAGGCCGATGGCATCGCCGAACGCCGTGCTGGGCCCGGCCATGCCCGGCAGCAGGTCATGGATCATGGCCTGCACCAGCGCGTGGTCCAGCGTGAACGGCGCCAGCGGGTACGGCGCGTCGCCGAAGACGATCAGGCCGACGCGGTCGCCGGGCCGGCGCGCCACGAAGCTGCTGACTACCTCGCGCACCGCCTGCACGCGCGGAATCAGCGCGCCGGCCGGATCGCGGAAGTCCTGCGTATCCATTGACTGCGACAGGTCCAGTGCGAGCAGCAGGTCGCGCGCCGGCTGCACCTTCTCGATCGGCGCCTCCAGGAACTGCGGGCGCGCCAGCGCGGTCACCAGCAGCGCCCATGCGAGCGGCGCCAGGATGCGCTGCAGCCAGTTGCTGCGCGGCACGACCGCGCCCGGCGCCGGCTTCAGCCCCACGGCGCTGGCCACCTCGCCGAAGAACGGCAGCCGCACCGACGGGCTTTCCTCGCGATACGGCGGCAACAGCCACCACAGCAGCAAGGGCAGCGGCAGCAGCACGAAGAGCCACGGGTATTCAAACTGGTACATGGTGGCCGGCGATCCATTGCTGGCAGGCCGCGGCGGTTGCCGTCACCTGGCTGTCGGGCCATTGCGCCAGCGCGGCCGCATCGCGGTACTGCGCGTCATTGACCAGCGTCGCGAGCACCGGTGCCGCCGCGCCGGCCTTGCCCGCATAGGCTTGCAGGAACCGCGCCCACTCGGCGCCGGCCAAGCTCGCCACCTCTGTGCGCGGCCACGCCGCCAGCGCGGTGCGCTTGAGCAGCTCCGCCATGGCAACCAGCGCGTGCGCGCGAGCCTGCGGCGACGCGGACATGCCCGCGCGCAACCGTGCCAGCTCGGTCAGTGCTTCGCGGCGGTAGCGGTTGGCGCGGAAGTGGCGCCACCAGCGCCAGGCCGCGAAGGCCAGCAGCGCCAGCACGATCGCGCCGGCCACCGGCCAGCCGATGGTCTGCGGCCGCCATGACGGCGGCGGCGGCACGACCACCTCGGCCATATGCAGGAGATCGCCGGCAATCGTGGCGCTGTCGGGCGCGGCCGTGCTGTGCACCAGGTCGCTCATGGCCGCCCTCCCTGCCGGGCGCGCAGCGTTCCCTGGCCTTGCGGCAGCGCCTGCCCGAGCAGGCGGCGCAGTTGCAGCGGCGTTTCCTCCGCAGCCGACAGCGGCAGCAGCGGCACGCCGATGGCGCGGTGCCAGCCCAGCAGGTCGCGGCTCTGCGCATCGACGAATTCGGCAATGCCCTTGCGTGTCGACGCGTGGCCGAATCCCAGCTCGACCTGCAGCTCGCCGTCGCTGACGACAAGGTGGCCGGAGGCCGGCAGTTCGAGCAGGAACGGGTCATAGACCAGCATCGTCAGCAGGTCGTTGCGGGCGCTCATCGACAGCATCAGGTCGCGCGTGGCCGCGTCATGCCCGTCGAAGTCGCTGATGACGATGACGAGGTGGTCATGCCGCGCGAGCCGCGCCGCGCGCTCGAGCGCGGCATTGAGCTGGCCGGCGCCGCGCCGCGCGGGGGCATCGGCGCGCAGCGCCTGGTTATGGCGCGCGATCTCGCCGAGCATGTGCTCCACCGCCTGGCGGCTGCGGCGCGGCGCGAGCTCGGTGCATTCACCGTCGCCGAACACGAGGCCGCCGACACGGTCGCCCTCGGACAGCACGCGCCACGCGGCCAGCGCTGCGGCCTCGGCCGCGACCACGGACTTCATCGCGCGGCGGCTGCCGAAGAACATGTTGATGCGCTGGTCCACCAGCAGCAGCACCGGCCGGTCCTTTTCCTCGCTGTACACGCGTACGTGCGGCTTGCCGGTACGCGCCGTGACGCGCCAGTCCATGCTGCGGATATCGTCGCCGGGCAGGTAGCCGCGCACCTCCTCGAAGGTCAGGCCGCGCCCGCGCACCCTGGAGGCATGCCGGCCGGCCAGCACGCTGTGCACGGGCTGCCGCGGCAGGAAATGGAAATCGCGCGCGGCAACTTCGAGCGCCGCCAGCGCCGCGGCATCGACGCTGACACCAGGCTGCGCGCGCGAATCAGGCCCCTCCCCGGCGGGCACCGGCGAGCGGCCGAGCGAGGCAAGGTGGGAACGCATGGCGCCGCCCGCCGCGTCAGGCCACGGCCACCTGCCGCACCAGGCGGTCGATCACGGCATCGGCGCTGACACCGGCCGCGTGCGCCTCGTACGACAGGATCAGGCGGTGGCGGAAGACCTCGTGCACCACGGCCTGCACATCCTCGGGCGAGACGAAGTCGTGACCGCGCAGCCAGGCATGGGCGCGCGCCACCTTGTCCAGCCCGATCGAACCGCGCGGGCTCGCGCCGACCTGGATCCAGCGGTCCAGCTCGTCGTCGACGGCCTTGGGTTCGCGCGTGGCATGCACGAGCGCCACCATGTAGCGCGCGACCGCTTCGCTCACGTGGATGCCGTGGATCTCGGCCCGCGCGGCGAAGATGACTTCAGGCGCCAGCTTCTGCGCGGCGGCCGACTGCGCGCCCGGGGCGGCCCCGGACTCCTCGGCGCGCGCCAGCGCCACGATCTGCGCCTCGGCGTCGGCCTCGGGATAGGTCACGTTCACGTGCATCAGGAAGCGGTCCATCTGCGCTTCGGGCAGCGGGTAGGTGCCTTCCTGCTCGATCGGGTTCTGCGTAGCCATGACCAGGAACAGCGGATCAAGCTTGTGGGTGACGCCGCCGACGGTGACCTGGCGCTCTTCCATGGCTTCGAGCAGCGCCGCCTGCACCTTGGCCGGCGAGCGGTTGACCTCGTCGGCGAGCACCAGGTTGGCGAAGATCGGCCCGGGCTGGAAACGGAACTCGCCCTTGCCGCCCTCGGCGTAGTACACCTCGGAGCCCGTGATATCGGCCGGCAGCAGGTCGGGTGTGAACTGGATGCGCGACAGCTTCGCCTCCAGGTTCCGCGCCAGCACCTTGATCGCGCGCGTCTTGGCCAGCCCCGGCAGCCCCTCAACCAGCAGGTGGCCGTCAGCGAGCAGGCCCAGCAACATGCGCTCGATCATGTGCTGCTGGCCGACGATGGCTTCGCCCATCCGCTGCTGCAGTGCCAGCACGTCGTCACGGGTGCTCATGGGGCTTCCTCGATGGCGCCGGCCCGGGCGTTCGGCGGCCACCTCCGAACCAGGCGTAGTAAGGGTTGTCGGGATCGGCACGCATGACTTGCTGCATATGCAGCGCCCACGCGTCGCGGTCGCCGTAATAGGCGTCGAGGCCGGCAGTGTAGAAAGTGTGCAGCGTTTCGCGTTCGCGCCCGATGTCGGCGATCAGCCCGGCATCGGCACCCGTCACCGTCGGCTCGGTCTGCAGCGTCAGCAGGCGCTGCAGGACCTGCGGGAACTCGGCGCGCCGCACCCAGGTAGCGTATTCGATGCGCGGGCGGTCGTCGGTCACGGCGGGCGCATCGCCGGCATAGCGCTCCAGGCCCGCGCGGTCCGTCACCCAGGTCGCCAGCAGCGCTGCCGGCGACGCCACGCCCACCGCGCGCAGCGCCGACGCGACTTCGGGCTCCGCAAAACGCTGGCGGATGCGCACCGCATCGAGTGTGATCGGCGACGGCGAACCGACCAGCATCATCTCGTGCAGCTCCGTGGTCCACAGCGTCGCGTGCGGGAACACGTCGAGGAAGCTACGCACCAGCGAGCGCGTGTCTTCATCGTTCTGCGTGGGCAACGGCAGCCATTGCGCGACCAGTCCGCCCGGTTGCAGCCGTGCCGCGGCGAGGCGATAGAAATCGGTCGAGTACAGGTTGACCACGCCCGCGGCCGAAGGCGGCGGCGGTTCCAGCGTGATCAGGTCGTAGCGTTGCTCGCTCTGCAACAGTTCGCGCCGGCCGTCACGCAGGCGGATCTCGACGCGCTTGTCCCCGGCCACGCCGAAGTTGCCCTGGAACTGCGGCACGGCGCGCAGCACCGGCGGCAGCAGTTCGGCCACCACGCGCTGTTCCAGGCCCGGATATGGCAGCGTGGCAGCGGCCGTGATGCCGGTGCCGAGGCCGATCACCAGCGCCGAGCGCGGCGTGCCGCCATGCACGATCAGCGGCAGCAGCGCCTGCAATCGCATGTAGCGCAGCGACGTCATGGTGTCGCCGGAATTGGACACGCCCTGGATATAGAGGCGGTTGAATGTGTGGCTCGGCGACGACTGCTTCACCACCGCCACGGTGGCGCCGCGGCCTTCCTCGTAAAACACGATCTCGCCGCCACGTGCGCGCGCCAGCAGCGTGGCGAGCCGGTCCGCGGGCGCGAGCGCCGCGGCAATCACCGCAAGCACCGCCACCATCGGCACCGACCAGCGCGCCAGCTTGCGCACACCCGAGCCGAGCGCGACCGCAACGATGCCGACCATGCCGGCGCCCACGGCCAGCAGCGACAGCGTATGGACTAGGCCGATGCGCGGCACCAGGACAAACCCCGCCACCGCCGTGCCGACGATGCCGCCCAGCGTGTTGAGCGCGACCACCGCGCCCACGCCGGCGCCGAGCCGGTGGTTGTCCACGCCCACTCGCAGCACGAACGGGAACGCCGCGCCCAGCAGCAGCGTAGGCACGAACACCACGCACAGCGCCGCAACCGCGAAACTCGCGCAGGCGGCCGCCAGGCCGCTCGACGTGGCCGATTGCACCCAGGCCGACACCCCAGCCTGCGCCTGCAGCAGCCATTCGCCAAGCACCACGATTTCGAGCAGCGCCACCAGCCCTGCGGCGGCGATCAGCATCGCGAATGCGCCCCACGGGTCGCGCGCCCGATCGGCCCGCCGCGCGGCCAGCGCGCTGCCGATGGCAAGGCCAGCAAGATAAGTCGCCAGCACCACCGTGAAGGCAAAGGTGCGCGTGCTGATGAACTGCACGATGGCCTGCGACCACACCACTTCATAGCCGAGCGCGATGCCGCCCGCGGCGGCATAAAGCACCAGCGCCAGCCGCCCGTCGTCCGCATCGCGCACGCGCTCTGCGGATGCTGGCGCGGCAGCGGTGGCGGCCGGTTCCTGCGCAGGCACGGTGCGCGAAGCCAGGACCAGCGCGGCGACCGCGGCGAGACCGTTGAGCGTGGCCGCGGCCAGCGCGCTGCCGGTGATGCCGAGCCACGGGATCAGCACGAAGCCCGCCAGCAGCGTGCCGGCAATGGCGCCCGTGGTGTTGGCGGCATACAGGCGTCCGCCATGTGTGCCGATGTAGCCGGGGCGCGACGCCAGCACACGCATCAGCACCGGCAGCGTGCCGCCCATGGCTGCCGCCGGCACGATCACCAGCACGAACGGCAACGCCCAGGCCAGCAGCCCGGCGCGGCTCTCCAGCCATGCGAACGGCGCGGCGGAGCGCGCCAGCGCCAGCGTGGCGCCAATGGCCAGCACCAGCACGGCGATTTCGAGCCACGCATACAGCCGCAGCGGCCGCGCATGGCGGTCCGCGACACGCCCGAACAACCAGCCGCCGAGTGCGAGCCCGGCAAAGAATGCGCCCACGGCGGTGGTGACGGCGTGCACATCCACGCCGACCACGAGCGCGAGCTGCTTTATCCAGAGAATCTGGTAGATCAGTCCGGCCGCACCGGACACGAAAAGCAGCAGGGCAGGTGTCAGCATGGCGCCGTGATGCGCCAGTTGACCCTGCCCTGCCTGCAAGGCGGCGCCTTCCGCGCGCCGCGGCTTGTCAGAACTGTGCCGCGCTTGCTGCTTGCCGGCGTTGGCGCCGGCATGCGCTTCTCTCATGGTGCGATCCTGGTGAAGAGGTTGGCCGGGATGACCCGGCCAACCATTGCCACTGGAATTACTTCCCGGCTGCCCCCTTGTCGAGGGACTTCATCACCGCCTCGGTCATCTGGTCGATGGTGAAGCTCGCCGGGCGCTGGCTGGGCGGGTAGTCCTTGAACGTCTGGAGGAACGGCGCCACCCGTGACGATGCATAGCTGACCATATAGGCATTCTTCGCCGTCCAGTCATAGTACTGATCGGAGACGATATCCGCCCGTTCATACGGATCCATGCGCAGGTTGAACACCTTTGGCACGCGCAGGCAGGTAAAAGGGTTGGCCCAGACTTCGAAGCCGCCCGGGTGACGCTGCTCGCAGAACACGAACTTCCAGTCGTTGTGGCGCATTGCCACCAGTACGCCGTCATCGTTGAAGTAGAAGAAGTCCTGGCGGGGCCCGGCATTGGTCTGGCCGGTCAGGTACGGCAGGAAGTTATAGCCATCCAGGTGGACCTTGAAGGACTTTCCGCCAATGTTGGCGCCCTTGAGCAGCCGGTCCTTGATGTCGGCATCGCCGGCGGCCGCAAGCAGCGTCGGGAACCAGTCGAGACCGGACATCATGGTCGTGGACACCGTGCCAGGCTTGATCTTGCCCGGCCAGCGTACCAGTGCCGGCACGCGGAATGCCCCTTCCCAGTTGGTGTCCTTCTCGCTGCGGAACGGCGTGGTTGCCGCGTCCGGCCAGGACCACTGGTTGGGTCCGTTGTCGGTCGTGTAGACAACGATGGTGTTGTCGGCAACCTTCAGGTCGTCGAGCGACTTGAGCAGCTTGCCGATGTCGCCGTCGTGTTCGAGCATGCCGTCCGCGTACTCATTGCCAGGCATGCCGCTCTGTCCGCGCATCGACTCGCGCACGTGCGTGAACGCGTGCATGCGCGTGGTGTTCATCCACACGAAGAACGGCTTGTCCGCCTTCACCTGCTTCTCCATGAAGCCGATCGCCGCCGCCGTGGTTTCGTCGTCGATGGTCTCCATGCGCTTGCGGTTCAGCGGACCGGTATCTTCCACCTTGCCGTCGGCGTAGGAGTGGAGGACGCCGCGCGGCCCATTCGCCTTGACCCAGGCCGTGTCGTTCTTCGGGTAGTACGGACGCTCAGGCTCCTCTTCCGCATTGAGGTGGTACAGGTTGCCGAAGAACTCGTCGAAGCCGTGCGCGGTCGGCAGGTACTCGTTGCGGTCGCCCAGGTGGTTCTTGCCGAACTGCCCGGTCGCATAGCCAAGCGGTTTGAGCGCCTGGGCAATTGTCACGTTCTGCGCTTGCAGGCCGACCGGCGCGCCCGGAATACCCACCTTCAGCAGGCCCGTGCGCAGCCCGACCTCGCCGGTGATGAAGGTGGAGCGGCCCGCCGTGCAACTGTTCTCGCCGTAGTAGTCGGTGAGCATCATGCCTTCGTTCGCGATCCGGTCGATATTGGGCGTGCGATAGCCCACCACACCGTGGCTGTAGGCGCTGATGTTGGTCTGCCCGACGTCATCGCCGAAGATGACGAGGATGTTCGGCTTCTTGCCGGACGGCGCGGTGGCCGCCAGCGCGGGCGCCGAAGCTGCGGCAACCGGCGCGTTGGCCGCCACCGGCGGATTCTCCTTGGCCGGCGCTGGCTCGGCCGCTACTGGCGCCGCCGGCTGCTGTTCCTTGGGCGGCGTCTCCTTCTTGCCGCAGCCCGCAATCGCAAACACGGCGGCGGCCATGGCCAGCATCACCAGCCTGGAGCCCCGCCCTTTCCCTATGCCTTCTTCATCTCGGTGCATGTTCCGCCTCCGTTCATTGACCCGTTACGGTCGGTTCACTGCTGCTCGCATCGTGCTCATGGCTTGCCGGCCGGATAAATCTGCTGCCAGTCCTGTTTCATGCTGACCACGGTCCAGCCTCGCGAGCGCGCCGCATCCAGCGCCTTGTCCAGCTTGCCCACCTTGGACTGGCGGTCGTAGGCGAACTCCCGCTCGGCGTCGTCGTGATGCACCAGCACCGCCATGCGCGGACCGTCGCCGCCGGCGGTGTACTCGAGCATTTGCAGGTCGCCGTCGGAATTGCCGACGGCGAGGATGGGCCGGCGGCCGATATGGCGGTAGATGCCGACCGGCTTGCCGGGGCCGTCATCGATAAAGTCGAGCTTGGGATCGCGCACCAGCACCGGCTTGCCGTCGCGCACCATGTAGCGCACCGCCTGCGACGAGCCGATCACCTGCTCGGGCGGGATGCCATAGACCTGCTGGCTCCACGGCCGCATGAAATCGATGGTGCCGCCGGAGACGATGTAGGTCTTGAAGCCGTTGGTGCGCAGGTAGGACAGCAGTTCCAGCTGCGGCTGGTAGACCAGCTCGGTATAGGGCCGCTTGAACCTGGGATGGCGCGCCCTGGACAGCCAGTCGCGGATGGTGCGGTCGTACTCGTCCACGTTCATGCCGCTGTTGGCAGTGGCGATCAAGCCGAGCAGCTGCTTCTGGTTTGCCATCAGCGCGTTCATGTCGTTGGCCATCAGCGCCTTGAACGCGGCATTGTTGCGCCACTCAGGATGCTGCGGCGCGGCGGCCCTGACCTGGTCGAGCAGGAAGAAGAACTGGAAATACAGCGGCTGCTCGCTCCACAGCGTGCCGTCGTTGTCGAACACCGCCACGCGCGCCTCGGGTGGCACGAAGGTGGGCGAGCCCGGGCGCGTCACGTCGGCCACGAACTTGAGCAGCGCCTGACGCGCGGCGCCATCGCGCCACGATGGCAGGGCTTGTTCGGCGGGCTGGGCCTGGGCGGCAGTGGCCTGTGCCGCGGGGGCCGCGGGTCCGGCGGGCGCGGTACAGCCGGAAAGCTGCAGGCCCGCAAGCGCCAGCGCGGCGCACAGTGCCGCGATCGTCTTGCGCGATGCGCTTGCGCGCAAGGCGCTGTTGGCAGGCATGCTCATGGCACTTGCTCCTGTGTCGTGTCGCACCGCTCCGGCATCAGCGTGACGCCGGCTGCGGCTGTCCGCCCATCGCCAGCGGCAGATGGGGCGCGTTGCGGCGCATTTCGGCCCAGCGGCTGTCGTCCATCACGAGCCGGAAGCCAAGGTGCGACATGCTGTTGAAAGGATCCGTCCCGCGCCGAGCGCTGGGGCGGTAGCTCAGGCAGTAGTCTTCGTTGCACAGGAACGAGCCGCCGCGCGTCACGCGCTTGGGCGCGTTGACCGGTACGCCAGGCTCGCTGGGATCCCATGAGGCCAGGGGGCCGGCCGGGTTCTCGATCGGCTGCGCCTTGCCGGCTTCGCGCCGGAACTGGTCGGCGCGGTACCAGTCGGCGACCCATTGCCAGGCATTGCCGGTCATGTCGGACAGTCCGTAGCCGTTGGGCGGGAACGTGCCGACCGGGCTGGTGCCCAGCGCGCCACCGGCCTTCGGGCTGACTACCTGGCTCACTGCCGGGCTGACTGCCGGGCTGACTGCCGGGCTAACAACCGGGAACGGCTGGTTCTGCTGGCCCTGCCAGACGTTGGCCATCTGCTTGCCGGCGGGCGCGAACTGGTCGCCCCATGCGTAGGTGGCCTGCTCCAGCCCGCCACGCGCGGCAAATTCCCACTCGGCCTCGGTAGGCAGGCGCTTGCCGACCCATTTGGCATAGGCCTGGGCGTCTTCGTACGACACCTGCACCACCGGATGGTCGTCCTTGCCTTCGATCGAGGTACCGGGACCTCCCGGATGACGCCAGTCGGCGCCGGGCACATAGCGCCACCAGCGCGAATAGTCCCGCAGCGGCACCGGACGCGGCGTGCCGACAAAGACCATGCCGCCGGCCACCATCGCGCTGTCGGGCGGACGCGGCGTGCCAGGGGGCAGCTGTACCTTCAGGGTCTCCCAGTCCGGCACCCGCTCCGCCGTGGTGACGTACCCCGTGGCCTCGACGAACTTGCGGAACTCGCCGTTGGTGACGTGGTGCTTGTCCATCCAGAACGCATGCACGCGCACCTTGTGCGCCGGCTTCTCGTTGGCCTGCGCCATCTTGCTGTCGCTGCCCATCAGGAATTCGCCGCCGGGTATGCGGACCATGCCGAGCGGACCGCTCTTGCCGTCGCCTTCCACCACCCCGGGCGCCTTGCCGGAGAGCGACTGCGCGTACCACCAGCTGCCGCCCGCGCCTGCCGCCATGCAGGCACAGGCCAGCACGGCAATCAGGAACGTGCGGCGTCGATGCGGCGCCGCAGCAGAGGCAGGCGGCGCTTGCGCTGCGCCGTGCGCCGGGGCCTGCGAATGAAGCCCGTTGCGCTTGCCGGTTGCCATAGGACGTCCTCCGCCAAAAGACAAAAAGGTGCAATAGCGCACCTGCGGGTATCGTCACAGAACGGTTACTGAAAAGGAATTTAGATTTCTTGCCGAGTGTGTTGAAAGATTTCACGGCGGCGCTGTCATCGCCGTTTGCTCCTCGGGGTAAATACCGTCCCACTGTCTCGTCCATAGCGCCGATGTGCCGCGCCGGCAGCGGCCCGTACGCTGCCGTTTGCCATGCGCGCAAGGCGCTACAAGACAACCAGGACGTCACAACCAGGAGGAAACACCATGCAAGCTGACCGACGCAAAGCCCTGCAGTGGCTGGGTGCAGGTTCCCTCGCCGCCACGGCCTCGGCGCTTGGCCTTGGCCATGCCCGGGCCCAGTCAGCCCAGTCCGCCGTATTGAACTATCCGTCGAGGCCGGTGCGGCTGGTCGTGCCCTACCCGCCGGGCGGCGCCACTGACGTGCTGGCACGCGCGCTTGGCGAACCGCTCGGCAAGCTGTGGCAGCGCCCGGTCATCGTCGAGAACCGCCCCGGCGTCGGCGGCATGATCGGCGCCGACGTGGTGGCCAAGGCGGCGCCCGATGGCTACACGCTGCTGCTGGCGCTGCCCAGCCTGGTGCAGACGCCCTACATGGTGGCCAAGCCCCCCTTCGATCCGCTGCGCGACCTGACCGCCATCGGCCAGCTGTGCACCTCCAGCCTGGTGCTGACCGCCAACAGCGCCATGCCACGCACGCTGCCCGAGGTGGTGAGCCTGGCCAAGTCGCAGCCGAACAAGCTTTCTTACGGCACTTATGGCATCGGCACCGGCGCCCATCTCTATATGCAGGTGTTCACGACCGGTGCCGGCGTCGAGCTGCTGCACGTCCCGTACAAGGGCGAGGCGCCGATCGCCACCGACCTGATCGGGGGCCAGATCTCGCTGGGTACGCTGTCGCCGATGACCGTGCGCCAGCATGCGCGCAGCGGCAAGCTGCAGCCGCTGGCCGTGACCGGCAACACGCGCGCGCCGATGCTGCCCGACGTGCCCACCTTCCAGGAACTCGGCTACAAGGGGCTGGACGGCCCGGCCTGGCTCGGCCTGTTCACCACGGCCGGGACGCCGCAGGCTATCGTCGAGAAGATTTCCGCGGATGTGGAGACCGTGATGGCCGCGGCCGATATCCGGCAACGCATGGCCGACCTGGGGCTGATCGTCAAGACTTCGCGCCCGGCGGCGTTCGCGGCGGTGGCGAAGGCCGACCAGGCTTATTGGGGGAATGTGATCAAGGAGTACAACATCCGGCTGGATTGAGCTGGCATGCGTCAGACGCCGTAATTGCGGAACCAGCGCACCAACTGGCTACGGCATGCCGCAGCGGGGTGTGGTGCGCTGACAGGGGCAACCGGAAGCGCTGATCAGGCCACCAACGGCCGGAACCGGCGCTCCATTGCAGGGCTCACGTCCCTGACGCGCATTGCCAGATTGACTTGCATGGTCGTGGATGCCGTTTCAATCAGTGTCCGCTCTATCTCGTAGCTGTTTTTGCTCATCCACAACAAGACCTCGCGCAGGTGCCATAGCGAACTGGCGCCTTCATGCACCGGCGGCGGAAATGACTCGGGATGGCCGATCATCAGTTTGCGCATGTTCTGGCGGGACATTCCGATCGCATCGGCAATATCCGTCAGGCCGACCAGATCCGGCGCGGCTTCGATCAGCATTGCGGATGGTATGGCACGCTTTATGTCGGCGAGCGCGCTCATGATGGCGTCCATGGCGGACTCCGCATCACGGTCAAAGGCGACTGCAATCCGGCCCGCCACGCCCGTCCCGACGATTGCGTCGTCACATCCCGCCTCCTACAGGCGTTCGACCAGGGCATCGGGATTGTTATCGTCCGGTGATAGTTGATATCTGAGGGTGAAAGAATATTCCATAGCTACCTCGCCTTCTGCAGATTGAACCGTGGTCCTGTCTCCAAGATTAAGTGCGTCTGCGTTAGTTGTCAGTTGACAACTAACGCAGACGAAAGCCTATGAATCGAAGGAGTGTGAAATAGGGACTTAAAGCGGCACTGAGAGGACACTGCAATCGGTGTGTCCTTCGCGCACGCTAAGTTCTTTCGGCGGCACCAGTCGGCAAGAACTGAAACGATTCAGATCACGCCCGCTTCCCTCAGTGCGCGCAACTCACTCGCCCCCAGGCCCAACGCGCCATAGACCAGCGCATTGTGCTCGCCCACGGCCGGGCCGCAGCACGGCGCGGCCGGTGCGTAGCCGGAGAATCTCGGCACCACGCATGGCGCCGGCACTGACCCAAGCTCGGCATCCGGCAGGCGCACGATCGCCTCGCGCGCGCGCATCTGCGGATCTTCGACAATGTCGGCGATGCTGAACACCTTGCTGAACGGCACCTGGCACGCCTCGAGCGCCGACGCCGCGTCCGCGTAGGACCGCGCAGCAAACCAGGCCGCGATCTGCGCGTCGAGCGCATCGAGATTACGCACGCGGCCGGCGTTGGTGGCGTAGTCGGCCGCGCACGCGAGCTGCGGCGCCGCCATCGCTTCTGCCAGGCGGCGGAAGGTGGCATCGGACGACGCCACCACCGAGACCCAGACATCGTCCGAGGTCCGGTACATATTCGACGGTGCCGCATAGGTAGTCCGATTGCCCGCGCGCTGGCGCACGCGGCCCAGTTGCTCGTACTCCACCGCCAGCGGCTCCAGCAGCCGGAACAGTGCTTCCGTGGCGGCCAGGTCGATCTCGCGGCCAGGCAGGTCCGGCCGCGCGCGCCGCTCCGCCACGGCGGTGGCGATGGCAAAGGCGCCGAACAAGCCAGCGACCATGTCGCCGACCGGGTAGTTCATGTGCATCGGCCCGCTCTCCGGCGAGCCTGCCAGGTTGGTGAACCCGCTCATCGCTTCAAAGATCCGCGCAAACCCGGGCCGCTGCGCATACGGTCCGGTCTGGCCGAAGCCGGTCAGCCGCAATACCACCAGGCCGGGATTGGCCGCGCGCAGGGTCTCGATATCCAGCCCCCAGCGCGCCAGCGTGCCGGTGCGGAAGTTCTCGACCAGGACATCGAACTGCGGCAGCAGCTTCAGGAAGATCTCCTTGCCGCGCGGTGTGCGCACGTCCAGCGAGATGCCGCGCTTGCCTCGGTTGGTCACTTTCCAGTACAGCGCGTGCGCGTCGGTAACGGGCTCGAGCGAGCGCAGCGGATCGCTGCCATCCGGCAGCTCCAGCTTGACGACTTCGGCGCCCATGTCGCCGCACAGCGTGGCCGAGAACGGTGCCGCCACCACGGTGGCCATGTCCAGGATGCGCACGCCCGCCAGCGGGCCGGTGCCGGCGTCGGTGTGGGTGTTGCAAGGCGTTGCCGCCGTGGCGGCGTGGTCGGGTGACGCGTTCGGCATTGGGATCTGTCTCTTCGTTTTGGGGTTGGGCGCAGGTTGCTGCGATCCAAACTGACAGCCCCGCTCGCCGGGCGCAAGCACGGTTTCGCTGTGCGGAACCGTCGTGCTACAACATTGACGAGCCCCCCTCACGGATCCGAGCATGAATGCCAACAGACCGCCGCCAGACATGGAACGCACTCCACTGCCCGGCCTTGCCAGCGCCGACGAACTCTCAACCGATCGCCAGTTCGCCAGCAACCTGGCTCGCGGGCTGGACGTGCTGCGGGCGTTCACGCCGGGCAGCCCGGTGCTGGGCAACCAGGACATCGTGGCGCGGACCGGACTGCCCAAGGCAACGGTGTCGCGCCTGACGTACACGCTCAGCCTGCTTGGCTTCCTGAGCCGGGTGCCGGGCAACCAGAAGTACCGGCTCGGCGCTGGCGTGCTGGCGCTGGCGTATCCGATGCTTGCCGGGCTGGCTATCCGCCAGATCGCGCGGCCATATATGGAAGCCATCGCCCGCGAAACCGGGTGCACGGTGAACCTGGGGATGCGCGAGCGGCTGACGGTGGTGTACGTGGACAGCTGCCGCGTCGAGCCGGGCAACGTGTACCAGCCCGACATCGGGAGTACGCGGCCCTTGCTGTCCACCTCGATCGGCCGCGCCGTGCTGCTGGCGTGCGGGGCGGAAGAGCGCGCCGCGGTGCTGAACCGGCTGCGCGTGGAAGATGCCGGGCGCTTCGAACGGGAGCAGCCGATGTGGATTGCGGAACAGGCGCACTACGCGGCGCATGGCTTTTGCCTTAGCCGCGGCGAATGGCGAACGGACATCCACGCGATAGCCGTGCCGATCCGGCAATCGCTGCATGAAGACCCGTTCGCGCTGAACTGCACCATCGCCGCCGCGCGCGACCGTGACGACATGCTGGCGCGCACGGTCGCGCAGAAGTTGCGCGAAGGCGTCAGGCAGATCGAGCTGGCGTGCGCGCGTTGATGTGATGCCAGGCAGTGACGACAAGCGGTGACGACGCCGCGGAGGTTGTAGCAAGGAGGCGCCAAGCGATCCGGCGAGATTGCGGCCTTATCGGGAAACCACGGGAACATCCCAGACCAGGAGACAAGATGCAATCCTCTCAAACAGCACGCCGGCGCCTGCTGGCCGCCATGTGCGGCTGCGCCGCGCTCGCGCCTGCCGTGGCCCTTGGCGCCGCCGACAGTGCCGACAGGTTCCCCGCCCACCCCATTCGCATCATCGCGCCGTTCTCGGCCGGCGGCGTGGTCGACACCGTCACCCGCGTCACCGCCGAGCGCATGGCCCTGCTGCTGCGCCAGCCTGTCATCGTCGAGAACCGCACCGGCGCGGGCGGCTCCATCGGCACCGACATCGCTGCCAAGGCCACGCCTGACGGCTATACCCTGCTTGCCGTCAGTCCCAGCTACGTGGTCGGGCCGCTGCTCAACAGCGCGATCAACTGGAAAGGCACCCGCGACTTCCGCGCGGTTGCCGGCTTTGGCGTGGTGCCCAACGTGATCGTGGTCCCCGCATCGTCGCGCCTGCGCACCCTGCCTGAACTGCTTGACGCCGCGCGCAGCCAGCCCGGTGCGCTGACCTACGCCAGCGCCGGCGTGGGTACCTCCAACCACCTCTCCGGCGAATTGCTCGCGCAAATGACCGAGGTCAAGCTGATGCATGTGCCGTACAAGGGCCAGCCCGAGGCGCTGACGGACGTGCTGGGCGCGCGCGTGTCGATGATGGCGCTGACCGCGGCGATCGCCCGCCAGCAGGTCCAGAGCGGCAAGCTGCGCGCACTCGCGGTGACTTCCGCCAAGCGGTCCGCGGCGTTGCCGGACATTCCCACCGTCGCCGAAGTTGCGCGCCTGCCCGGCTATGAAGTGGGCGCGTGGTTCGGACTGGTCGCGCCGCACGCCACCCCCGACGCCGTCGTGCGCAAGCTCGCCGACGCCGCGGCGCAGGCCGTCAGCGATCCTGCCGTGGTCAAGCGTCTGGCCGACATCGGCATGGACGTGGCCCCGCAATCCGCACCGGCCTTTGACCGCTACCTGGACAGCGAGTCGAAGAAGTGGACCCGCGTGCTGAAGACCGCCGGCATCAGCGCCCAGTAGCGCCTGTCGTCCACACGGCAAGACACATCCCGCTCCTTCCCAGACACCTACCCAGCTGACACTCCCATGATCCGTGACGCCGCCCGCATGCAAGCCTTGCTTGCCGACCTCCGCCAGTTCGTCCTCAATACCTGCATTCCGCTAGAAGCCGACATCGACCGCGACGACGTCATCCCTGAACCAGTGGTCGACGCCATGCGACAACTCGGATTGTTCGGACACAGCATCCCCGAGGCCTATGGCGGCGCGGGGCTGACGTCCGAAGAACTGACGCTCGTCAACATCGAAGTTTCGCAGGCCGCGACCGTCTTCCGCGCGCGCTTCGGCGGCAACACCGGCATCGCCTCCGAGTCGCTGGTCGTCGACGGCACCGAAGCGCAGAAGACGCGCTACCTGCCGCGGCTTGCATCGGGCGAGCTGACCGGCTGCTTCGCGCTGACCGAGCCCGAAGCCGGATCCGACGCCACCTCGCTGCTGACATCGGCCCGGCGCGAGGGCGACCATTACGTGCTGAACGGCAGCAAATGCTTCATCACCAACGCACCGATCGCCGACCTGTTCACCGTCTTCGCGCGCACCGACTCCGATACCCCTGGCGCGCACGGCATCAGCGCCTTCCTGGTCGAACGCGGCACGCCCGGCATCAGCACCGGCGAACCGGAACGCAAGATGGGCCAGCACGGCTCCCCGGTGGGCGACGTCTACCTGCGGGACTGTCGCGTGCCCGCCACCGCCATCGTCGGCGGCCAGCCTGGCGTCGGCTTCAAGACGGCGATGAAGGCGCTCAACAAGCAGCGCATCAACCTGGCCGGCCTGTGCATCGGCCCTGCCATCCGCCTGGTGGACGAGATGGTGCGCTACGCGAGCCAGCGGCGCCAGTTCGGCAAGCCGATCGCCGATTACCAGCTGGTGCAGCAAATGGTTGCCGACAGCAACACCGACATCCACGCCGCGCGCGCGCTGGTACTGGAAACCGCCCGCCGCCGCGACAACGGCGAGGACGTGACTATGGAGGCATCGATGTGCAAGCTGTTCGCCTCTGAAATGTGCGGACGCGTGGCGGATCGTGCGGTGCAGATCTTTGGCGGCAGCGGGTATATGGCGCGTACGGTGGCGGAGCGGTTTTATCGCGATGTGCGGTTGTTCCGGTTGTATGAGGGGACCACGCAGATTCACCAGTTGAATATTGCAAAGCGGACGATGCAGGCGCGGGAAGGAGTGCTGGATCGGGCAGGGTAACGCCCAGGTACACCCATGCGTACGGTCAACGAATGACAGCCGCTTGATTCCCCCAAAGCAATGCGTAGTACCGGTCGAATGGATTCTTGTGCGCAATAATGAAGGTGCCTGATCTCCCATCGAGAACGCCATGTCCGCACCAACGATCCATTCGGCACGCCTCGCCCTGATCCCCTTCTCCGGCGCCGATGCCGACGAAGTATGGCCTTGCATCACGCCAACCCTGGCACGCTACATGGAATGGGAACCTGCCCCATCCCTGGCGGCATTCCGTGACGTCTGGCAAGCCTGGCTGCCGGCCATGGACGACGGATCGGATTTTATCTTTACCATCCGCCGCACGAGTGACGGCCAATTCCTGGGACTGGCCGGGCTGCATCATGCCGATACGCCCGCGCCGGAATTCGGCATCTGGATCCGGGAAGACGCCCACGGCCACGGCTATGGAATGGAGGCCGTGCTGGCGGTGAAAGACTGGGCGATGGCTGCCTTGCAGCCGCCGCGGTTCATCTATCCGGTGGCGGAAGAGAATTGGGCAAGCCGGCGGATTCCGGAGGCGATGGGCGGCGTGGTAGTGGACAGCCAGCCTGCGCCGAAATATGTGCGGCTGATTTATGAAGTGCCAGCGCGGTGATGCGCGCACACAGCCGGATGCTTCCGAGGCGAGGAAGGCCGCTTGACGGTAAACGATAATGGCCCGGCGCGAACCATCATTCGCGCCGGGCCAGCCTGCACGTTTAACGCCCCTTCCACTCCGGCGGCCGCCGGCCTACAAACGCCTCCACCCCTTCGCGGAAGTCTTCGCTTCCGTAGCACAGGCGCACGAGATCATCGGTATCGGCCACCGCCTCCACGGTCTGCCGCCGCAAGGCCTCCTTGACGACCGTCTGCGTAACAGGCGCCAGCGCGGCAAGCCGGCTGCATAGCGCAGCGACCTCGCTCTCCAGCGACTCGGCAGCATAGACGCCTTCCAGGAATCCGCACGCCAACGCCGCATCGGCATCCAGGATCTGCGCCAGCAGCAGCATGCGCCGCACCGGCTGCAAGCCCCACGCCGCACGCAGCTTGGCAAGATTCATCGCCGACAGTGTGTTGCCGAGGGTCTTGGCGATCGGCACGCCGAAGCGGGCCTTGGGCGTCGCCACGCGGAAATCACAGGCGGTCGCGATGGCAAGCCCGCCGCCCACCGCCCAGCCCTCGATCACGGCAACGGTCGGCATCGGCAGCTGTTCGACCAGGCGGATGCCCTCGTCGATGCGCGCTTCGTAGGCCACCCCGTCATCGCCATTCGAGAATTGCCGGAACTGCGCGATATCAGTGCCCGCGACAAAGGCCTCCCCGCCCTCCCCGCGCAGCACCACCACGCGCACGCCCTCGCTGCCATCCGCCGCGAGCGCGCGGCAGTGCGTGGCGAGTTGCTCGTACATCGCCCACGTCATCGCGTTGCGCGCGGCCGGGCGGTCGAAGGTCAGCGTCGCGACCTGCCCCTGCACCGTGAGCCGGACTTGCCCGTCGCTGCCAGCACCGCCTTCACGCTGGCTCGCCCCGGATTGACCGCCTCCCGGCGGCTGCGCGGCGTTCATGCGCCGAACGCGCCGGCCGCGGCCAACGACTGCTGTTCGTCCTTCGACAGCCCCAGCTCGGCCAGGATTTCTTCCGTATGCTGGCCCAGCAGCGGCGGCGGCCGGCGTACCTGCTGCGGCGTGCCGCCCATCTTCACCGCGAAGCCGATATTGGGCACCTTGCCCTCGATCGGGTGATCGATCTCGATACGCATCTGGCGGTGACGGCCATGCTCGCTGTCGAAAGCTTGCGGGTAGGTCAGGATCGGCCCGGCAGGGATGCCGACTTCCAGCAGCTGTTCGATCCAGTAGTCGGCGCCCTGCCTGGCGAAGCTCTCTTCCAGTGCCGTGATCAGTGCCTGCCGGTTGGCCAGCCGCAGCGCCACGGTGGCAAAGCGCTCATCCGCCAGCAGGTCCTGCCGCTCGAGCGTGTTGCACAGAAGCTGCCACAGCTTCTGGTTGGTAGCCCCCATCACAAAGTAGCCGTCGGCGGCCTTCATCGCCTGGTAGGGCGCGCTCATGCGGTTGGCCGTGCCAAGCGGCTCGGGCTCGCGGCCCGTGCCCCAGTACTCGCAGGTGTCCCACACCGAGAACGCCAGCGCCGAGTCGAACAGCGACGCGTCGACATACTGCCCCTTCCCCGTCTCCTTGGCGCCGATATAGGCCGACAGCATGCCGTAGGTCGCGAACAGCGCGCAGCCGATATCGGCCACCGGCACGCCCGCCTTCACCGGCGCGCCGCCCGGGTAGCCGGTGACGCTCATCACGCCCGACATCGCCTGCGCCATCAGGTCGAAGCCCGGCCGGCCGGCCCACGGCCCGCTCTGGCCGAAGCCCGAGATGCTGCAGTAGACCAGCTTCGGATTGATCTTGCTGAGCGTCTCGTAGTCGATCCCCAGGCGCTTCATCACGCCGGGGCGGTAGTTCTCCACCAGGATGTCGGCCGATTCCGCCATGCGATAGAGCACCTCCCGGCCCGACTCGGTCTTCAGGTCCAGCGTGACACTGCGCTTGTTGCGGTTCATGTTGAGGAAGCCCATGCTGTCCGGGCCCTTCATCTTGAACCCCATCGCCCCGCGCGTCTGGTCACCGCCTTCTGGCGGTTCGACCTTGATGACGTCGGCGCCGAGGTCGGCCAGCAGCATGCACGCGTAGGGCCCGGCCATGACCTGGCTGACGTCGAGCACGCGCACGCCGGACAGCGGCAGTTTGGTGGCAGGCGCTTGCGCGCCGGAATCGGTGAAATCAGTCATCGGGTGCTTCCTGGGAAATTCGACAAGTCGGCGGATGTGGGCGCGGCGGCTCCGCGCCATCAGCTCTCGGCCTTCACGCCGGCGTCCTTCACGACCTTGGCCCACTTGGTAGACTCGGACGCGATGAAGGCGCTGAACTGCTGGTTCGTGCCGCCGGAGTCCTCGGCGCCAAAGCTCTTGAGGCGCTCGGCCACATCGGGCATCGCCAGCACGCGGTTGACGTCCGCGTTCATGCGCTGCACCAGCGCCGGCGGCATGCCCTTCGGCCCCACCAGGCCGTACCACGACGCAGCGTCCAGGCCGGGGAAGCCCGACTCCGCCAGCGTCGGCACATTGGGATGGCTGGCCGCGCGCTTGAGCCGGGTCTGCGCGATCGCGATCACCTTGCCTTGCTGGATAAAGGGCGTGGCGGCGGTCATCGTGTCGAACGCATAGTCGATCTGGCCGCCCATCAGGTCCGCCACCAGCGGGCCCGAGCCCTTGTACGGGACGTGCACCACGTCGATCCTGGCCTGCATCCGGAACATCTCCAGCGCCAGATGCTGCGCCGAACCGATGCCGGACGAACCGAAGGAGATCTTTCCGGGCTTCTGCCGGCACAGCGCCACGATGTCCGAAACGGTGCGCACCTTCTGTTCCGGACGGCAGGTCAGCATATTGGGCGTGACGCCCACCATCGAAATCGGGGTGAAATCAGCGCGGGGGTCGTACTTGACGTCCAGCAGCGCCGGGGCGATCGCATGGCTGTTGACGTGGGCCATCAGCAGCGTGGTGCCATCCGGCGGCTGCTTGGCCACATAGGCGGCGGCGATCGCGCCGGTCGCGCCGGGCTTGTTCTCCACCAGCACGCTGGTATTCCACATGACCCCGAGCTTCTGCCCGATCACGCGCGCCAGCACATCCGTGCCGCCACCGGGGGCAAACCCCACTACGATGCGCACCGGCCCTTGTACGTCAGCGGCGGCGCGCGCCAGGCCGGGCATCGCCAGTCCGGCCGCTGCGGCCAGGATGAATTGTCTGCGCTGCATTGCGTGTCTCCGTAGTACTAATCGTTATGGAGCCATCTTCCGCAATGCGCGCGCCAAGGGCTATCGCTATTTTGGGGATTCTGGTTTCGCGTTTTGCGCAAGCACTTCCAGGACGCTGAGCGCGGCGGAGGAAAGTGCGCCATGGGGCCGGTGGCAGAGCACGAACTGGCGTCGCGCCCAATCTTCCGCGATCGGCAAACGCACGAAGCGGCTACCGCCTGCCACCTCGCGCGCAATCGCCTCCGGCATCACGCCGCCGCCCAGGTTCTGGGCCACCAGTGCGGCGATGCTGTCGAAGCCGCCGACGCGCATCCGCATATGGAGCACGCGGCCGGCTTCCTCGGCCAGACGTTCAAGGCCGATGGAGATGGCCGAGCTTTCGCCGAGGACGATCAGGTCGCAGTCGAGCACGTCTTCCGAGGTGACCTGCTTGCGCTTGGCCAGCGCGTGGCCGCGCGCCACCACCAGCACCAGCTTGTCGGTCCGGTAGAGCGCGGTCGGCAGGTCCACGACGCCCAGGCTGCCTTCGTAGATGCCAATGTCCACGGTGCCGCGGCGCAGGGATTGCTGGACTTCCAGGCTGTTCATTTCCTGGAGGTCGATGCGGACGCCGGGGCAGTCGGTGGCGCAGCGCTGGATGTCGAAGGGGAGGAACTGGATGACTGCTGACTTTGGGGCGGCAACGCGTACCACGCCCAGGTCGCCGCCGACGAAGGAGGCGGCGTCGTCCTGCATGCGCTGGACGGTGTGGGTGATGCCGCGGGCGTGGGCTAACAGTGCGCGGCCGGCTTCAGTGCAAGCCATCCCATGGGGAAGGCGCTCGAACAGCGAGACGCCTAGTTGGGCTTCCAGTTCGAGGATGCGGCGGGAGGCGGCGGCGGGAGCCAGATGGAGGCGTTCGGCGCCGCGGGTGATGCTGCCCAGGTCGGCGACGGCAATGAAGAGCTGGACAGTGGTCAGGTCGAAATGCAGCCGAGGAAGGCGAGAGGAGGCGGAGGACGTCACGATGGTCGCATCTGCTGCGTCGTTGCGGAAGAAAGGCTGCCGGGCTGGGGTTGGGCCCTTCGAAAAAAGAGCCGTGGCGGCCCGATTTTCCACCGCTCAAGCGATCTCGGCAATTGCAGATTCCCATGCAACCCTCGAACGAGTATTTGGGCGGGACCGGGGCAGCCGCTGATGATTGATGCGCTTCGCGGCTAGGCCGGACTGTAATCGTTGTGTCGTCCCGCCATCCTCCTTACATCTAAGCTTGTTGTCTGAAGCGATGGAAGCTAAGTCCGCATCAAAAGCGCTCTGCGCCATCGAATGCATTGAACTTCTTCACGTCTGCCACCTTGTAGAACAGTTTCAGTGCGGAGCCTTTCGAGGGTGGAATTCGGCCTACAAAGGCCGATCTCACAAAAGCCGCACTGCCGTTGCCGTTGCTTTCCATCAGGCACACATATTGAAGTCCACGCTGGCGCAACAATGCAAAAGCTGCAAGGCCCGGTTCCTCAACTCTTGCTGGCCGGAATTTGCCGACCGCAACCGCTCGCATGATGTAGCCACGATGTGTACCTACGAAGATATAATCCTTGAGTCCGCGCTTGCTGGTCGCATAGCCAATCCGAAGCCTGTTTCTGTCGCTGGCAGGTATAAATAGCCGATGGCCGGGTACCGTTACATCATCAATCAGATGCGCCTCCCCTTCAATTGGGACAATAGAAACCGAAGCGTCAGTCGATTTGTCAAATAGCAGGCAACTATCGATGACCGCCTCCGGCACCAGTTCGGCATGTGCAGAAACTGAAAGTGCGACAAGCAAAGCCAGAATGGTGGGCCGTATCATCTGTACTCCTTCGCACGGGTGACTGTCACCCAATCCCGGCCATAACGCCAGAAGATGGTGCCGCCTACGCCTGCGGTGGATTCATAGACCCAGGTGTAGCGTCCAACCTCCTCCCGCACAGTCTTCACCTGTCCGCCTACCTTCTTCTTGACTGTTTTGTACAGAATTTTCGTCTTCCCTGAGTCGCTGATTCCGTAAATATTGTGAACAGGATCCGTGATATGGATTCCGGACTTTACTTTCGCGTGATGCTTGTAGTTAGACTTTATGTCTGCTCCATCCCAAAAATACGCGCCATTCGAGAAGTCTACGCCTCCTGAGAAAGCATTTCGTGCGGCCTTGACTGCATCGGACATAGGCGGGCTCTTTTCAATGTCTTTCTCCGTGGCCTTCATTAACTTAGCGTAGCGCGCGTTGCCGTCTGCTCTCACAAATGAAAAATTCTTGTCCTTCGATGTAAAGGCATCGATGGTGGAATAGCCCCTGGCTTTCATCTGACGGACCATCACACTTGCCAGTGCGGCCATTTCTTCGTACAGGTCCCTTGTTGACGACTCGCCATAGGCGATAGCTGCCAACAGACGCTCCTCAGAAGACAGAGCTGAACTTGCCGACGCCGATCTTGATACTTCTGTCATGCTCGTGTTTCCTTTGCCTTGTCCAGCCACATGACGATTTCCATGGACACGCCACCGCGCACCGTCGGGGTTGCTCCGCTGCCAAACGGGGTATCCTGGCTAATCCGCTGCCCCTCAACAAATAGGTCATAGCGATAACCTTCCTCCCCCGCGCCGGTCTCGGCATCAACAAGCTCGTAGTATTGCTCAATGATTTGCGTATCGTGACTTGCCGATACTACGCTGGAGCTTGGCCCCGATGAGAGTGGCGGCGCATAGTGCCCCATCCGGTTTACTTCTATGGTGAAATTGGTCTGGGAGTGGATGACTATCGGGTTGGTCGGGCACTTGCAATAGACGCGCGCGCCGCTCACCAATATTTGTTTCCCACGCAGATCAAAGGCAGGGTAACAGTCGTTCATCACAGGCCCGCCAGCCTTGCAGGCCAGACAGGTTGCATAGTCGCCTTCGACACCCACCTTCACACCGTGATGGAACATGCTCTCGCCGGTGGCGATGAGTACACCGTTTGCGTTGGTCTTGTCCCCATCTAGCAGAGCATAGCGAATATCAGGCATTACAACTCCTTATGGCGGTGTTGGCGTAAAAGACGTCGTCTTTTTTGGGTTGGTAGCGGACCAAAATACATAGGTCCGGCGTAGTGTGGGGATGTGTCCGCAAGGGTGGGCCGCTGTGGACAGCGCTACGCAAGGTTTAGCATTCCTTAGAGGGAAAAGGATGAGCGAATCGGACCAACATTCAACGACCCAATTCGACACAGCCATGCTTCCACTAGGGGCGCCCGCCCCGCCATAGGACGGTTCCGAATCTGAATGAAATGAATTCGTATCAGAATTTAGGTTGCACAAGCACAGCGCGCAGGTGTCGGTGCCACCATCAGGGTGTCACTTGGCGGCAAGCAAGGCCGCTTCCTGTTGCTTCGATCGAAGCAGATGCCTTGAGTACGGCTGCAATTGCGTCGTTTCCGCGTGAAAGGCTCGTTGGAGAATTCTGGCCTTCGTCGGATGAGGTGCGGGTCGATGGCGGTGCCGATGTCGCAAGATGGCGGGAGTCAATGGCTAAGGAAGCGCCGTCGATTGAGCACGGCGGCCATAGTCCAGTGTTGCGCCGAATATCTCCGGGCTGCGCTTATGAAGGCATACGGGCGACCGTACGCCCACATCTAACCTGCTCAGTTACAACGCATTCGCGTGTACCGCGTCCAAGGCATCACAAACAATTGCCAATTGCTCGGCGAGCGCTGTTGAAGCCGGCATCATTGGCAAACGCAGTTCCTCAGACAGCAAGCCTTGCCTGGCCAGTAATGCCTTGACCGGTCCAGGGTTAGGTTCTGCAAACATCAGCCGAATCAGCGGCATCAGGGCATGGAAAAGCTCGCGGGCAACGCTCAGGCGCTGGTCATCCACAGCGCGCCACAGCTCCGAAAAGAGATCAGGCCGAATGTGCGCTGACGCAACGATCGCGCCCTGCCCGCCCATGCATAGCGTGGCAAGCAGTTGGTGATCCTCTCCCGCGAGAACTGCCAGGCGGCCATCGGCGATTAACGCTTGCGTGGTTTCAGCATTGCCGCCGCAGTCCTTGATTCCTCGAATATTGCCGTGGCTTGCCAACGAGAGCAGCGTTTCGGCGCTCAGCGTCACACCGGTTCGGTAGGGGATGTCATAAAGCACCAAGGGTGCCCGAGATCTGTCGGCCAGCTCGCGAAAATACCCCTTCAATCCTTCCTGCGACGGTCTTATGTAGTACGGTGCAGGCGCCAGCACCCCCGCCAGCGGACGTTCGCCAATCCTGTCCAGACGGCCAAGCACATGCCGGAGATTGTTGCCAGCCAGGCCCATCATGACCGGCAACTCCCCGACCTCGGCCAGCACGGTATCCAGCACCGCCAACTGTTCCGCCTCATCGAGCGCGGCGGCTTCGCCGGTGCTGCCGCACACCACCAATCCCGCCAGGCCGCTGCAGCGGTAATAGGCCACTAGCCGCCGCAGCGCGACGTGATCAACCTCATGGTTGCGAAAAGGGGTGACCAGGGGTAGCCAGATACCACGATAGAGATATTCCACTTCTTGCATTGCATGCTCCGGATCGACCGATTCGGAAACCGCACAGGCAAGCGACGGAGCAAGATGCGCTCAAGACAGTAAGGGGGATTGGCAGACCGTCTTTTAGATTGATGCTGTTCCGTCGCTCAACTGACGGAACAGCGCGCTCCGGTCAGATGAGCGACTGTTTTTTGAATTTGGCGCGCGCGCCCCACTGCGGCTGGTTCGCAGTGAGATCAAGAGAGAGGGAGGCGGGGCGGCGGCTCATGGTTGCGTCAATCTATCCGCTTCTCCGCAATCTCGTCAAGCCTGGCTTGGAAGGGCTCTCCTCCAAGGGGCTATCGAATCAACGCCCCCAACCCGGCTCTTCGCGGTACGGCATCCAGCGAAAACAACTCCATTCGCGCAGCATCAAAGCGCGCACACTCGGCCTTAAGCCACGTAGAGAAAATGGTCGTGCGCCGATCCTCAGGATTACGAGAATGCAGCATGTAGCGCGCCGGCGCGCGTACGTGCTTGCCGAAGACATTCACCAGCCGTCCGCTCCTGATCTCGTCATAGACCAGGGCCGTGCGCCCCATCGCCACCCCCTTGGTGGTTCAGCGCCGCGCTGATGGCAAGGCTCGACAGATTGAATTGCGGCCCCTCCAGCTGCGCAATCCATGCCGGATGAAAGGCCTCAAGCTACGTCCGCCATTCCACGAACTCGGCTGCGCCGACCCATGGAGATGCGTCATGCAGCAACACGACGCCGTCGAGCGAAGCGCCATCAGATAACCCAGAATGCCGGGCGAGGTACTCGGGCGTGGCCACAGGAATCAGGTACTCATCCAGCAAAACGTCAGCGTGCAACTGTCTGTAGCGGACGGGGTCGTAGCGAACTGCCACGTCAATGTCTTCCGCGTCCGAAGCCGGCCGCGTCGTGGATGCCGCGCATCCGCTCTTCGTCTATCTGCCCTGCGGTGTCGGCGGCGCACCGGGTGGTATCACTTACGGTCTCAAGGCACTGTTCGGCGAACATGTGCACTGCTTCTTCGCCGAGCCCGTGGCCTCGCCGTGCGTACTGGTGCAGTTGGCCTCAGGTGCGCAAGCTCCCGTATCCGTCTACCACATCGGCCTGGAATAACCGGACCGACGCCGATGGCCTCGCCGTCGGCCAGGCATCGCATCTGGTCAGCCCGTTGATGGGTTCCCAACTCGCCGGCGTGTTCACCGTCCCCGACGTTGACATCCTCCTCTCCCTCGACCTTCGGTCGCCGCTTGTCGGCGGAATGGAAGGGGATTCCTACGGCGCTACGCGGTGAGCTGCGCAGCCACTTCGGTGGGTTCCTGTTTCGCAGAGCGGCCTAACTGCACCGGCTCTCCACAGAGCTGCAACGCGGTGTCCCCGCGCCAAAACGTTGATCGCGCCGACCACGTCGGCGTTTTCCTCGAAACCGCATTCGATGCAGGCGAACCGAGCTTGCGTAAGCCTGTTGTCCGCGCTTACGCAACCGCACGCCGGACACGTCCGGCTCGTGTTCTCGGGCGGCACTGCGACAAGCCAGCCGCCGTTCCATACCAGCTTGTATTCCAACTGGCGGCGGAATTCGAACCAGCCCTGATCCAGAATCGCTTTGTTCAGGCCGGACTTGGCCCGAATGTTCTTGCCCGGCTTCTCGGCACTGCCCGCTGCCGACCTGGACATGCTCCTCACCTGCAAGTCCTCGATACACACCATCGCGTGGTTTTGGCTGATCGTGGTCGTGGCTTTGTGCAGGTAATCGCGGCGGGCATTGCCGATGCGGGCGAGAATGCGCTGGACGCGGGCTTTCGCCTTCTTCCAGTTGCTGCTGAATTTCTGTTTGCGGCTCATCGTCCGCTGCGCTCGGCCCAGCCGAGCTTCGTGCCGCTTGAAACTATTGAGCGGTGCAAGGTAGCTGCCGTCGCTGAGTGTCGCAAAGCGTGTCACGCCAACATCGATGCCGACGGCGCTGGTGCCCTGAGGCACGGGCTGCTCGACCTCACGTTGCGTCTGGATCGAGACGAACCACTTGCCCGCGCTCATGGATACTGTAGCGTTGCGCACCTCGCCCTGCACATTCCGGCTGTTGCGGTAGTGCAGCCATCCAAGTTTGGGCAGGAAGATACGACTGTTGGCCTGATCCAGCTTGATCTGTTTCGGGTCCGGGTAGCGGAAGCTGTCGCGTTGCCCCTTCTTCTTGAAGCGCGGGAACGCGGCCCGTTTGGCGAAGAAGTTCTTGTAGGCTCGCTCCAGTCCTTGAGCGCATGCAGCGGATGAACGGGAGAGTCCTTGAGCCACGGTGTCTCCGGCCCGTTGCGCCATCCCGTCAGGTGCTTTGCCATGGCGACATAGCCGATGAAGTTGCCGCCGGCCTCGTAGTTTCCCTTCTGCAACGCCAGCGCCTTGTTGTAGACGAATCGGCACGATCCGGAAAAGCGGCGCATGTCGCGCTGCTGTTCGCCGGTCGGCTTCAGTTCGTATTTGAAGGCTTGAAGTCGTTGCATCGGCCCATTATAAAGTTGGCCAATGAGAGAGAAATCGCATTCGGCACGGCAGGCATTGCGTCTTTCTGATGCGCGTGCATTTGATCTAGAAGACGCCACACTAACCGCTGAAATGGACGCCTGTGGCGTCCGCGCTATCCTTCCTCGCCCTGAAGGACGAGGTTTGACGCGCATTCCGATCAACAGCCTGGCGAACCTTGGCGGCTTCGTCAGCCCGCACCTGATCGGCTGGATCCGCGACACGTACCACAGCACCGCGCCTGCCATCTTCATCATCGCCGCCGCGCTTGTCTCCAGCGCCCTGATCGCCCTAAGCTTTGATCCAAAGAAGGTCAATCGCTGATCGCGCGCAACACATACCTCCCGGAGGCATTCCCGTGACTTCAGACCAATTGCCCGTCCGCCTGGCCGTTGCCGGACTCCTCCACGAGACCAACACGTACGCCGCCGAGTTCGCGGGCATGACGCCGCTGCGCGCGTTCGAGCAGTATCGGGGCAACGAAATCCTGGCGGCGTTCGACAAATCGAATCATCAGGTGGGCGGCTTTATCGAAGGCGCGCGCAGGACCGGCGCCACGCTCATTCCCACCTATGTCGGGCAGGCGACGCCCTCGGGCACGATCGAAGCCGGCGCGTATGCCGCCATGAAGCAAGACATCCTCGAAGGCATTCGCGCTGCGCTGCCGGTTGACGGCGTGCTGCTGGCCCTGCATGGCGCCGGTGTCGCCGACGGCACTGAAGACGTCGAAGGCGACCTGGCGCTTGCCGTTCGTGCGCTGGTCGGGCCGGGTGTCCCGATTGCCGCGGTCTACGATTTGCACGGCAACATGACGGACGCGATGCGCGACGCTTGCGACCTGACGTTGCCGTGCAAGCTGTATCCGCATACCGACTTCCATGACCGGGCCGTCGAAGCCGTCGAGCTGCTGCTTGAGATGATTCGGGGCGGGCTCACACCGGTCACCGCAATGCGACGCCTGCCGATGCTGCCGTACATCGTGACGACACAAGACGGGTTCATCCCAGCGGAAGTCAACGACGTTTGCCGGAAGCTGGCCGCACAGCCCGGCGTCATCGACTGCTCGTGGTTCCATGGTTTCCCCTACGCGGATATCGCGGCCCCCTGCCCGGCGGTCGTGTGCACCACAAGCGGAGACGCCGCGCTTGCGCAGCGTTGCGTCGACGAAGTCGCGCAATGGACCTGGTCGCATCGCGAGGCGTTCCGTCCGACATTTCCGGCCCCCGCACAGGGCGTCGCCCTTGCCCTGTCGGCGGCAGAGGGGCCTGTCGTTGTCAACGAGTACGCAGACAACCCGGGCGGCGGCACACCCGGAGACGGCACGCATCTGCTTCGCGCGTTACTGGACGCCAATCCGCCCGCCGGCGCGTGCTGTTTCGCGTCGATCAATGATGCTGCCGTGGTTGCACAAGCACAGCGCGCGGGTGTCGGCGTCACGATCAGGGTCTCACTGGGTGGCAAGCAAGGCCGCTTCCAGGGCGCGCCCATTGAGGCCGATGCCTATGTGAAATGCATCACGGACGGGCGCTTCGTGAATCGCCCTGGATCGATGTTCGAAGGTGTTCGCTTCGACCTGGGGGTGATGTGTCGCCTCATCATCAACGGTGTCGATGTCATCGTGGCTTCGCGTGCCGAGCAGATCTTTGATGTCGAGCCGTTTGTGCTGCATGGGCTGGATGTCACTGGGTACAAGCTCGTTGCGATCAAGGGGGCCAACCACTTCCGTGCTGGATATCGGACGGTGGCTAAGCAGATCATTTCTGTCGACAGTGAGGGCTTGAGTACAGCTGCGATTGCGTCGTTTCCGCGTGAAAGGCTCGCTGGGGCGTTTTGGCCCTTGTCGGATGAGGTGCGCTTCGATGGCGGTGCCGATGTCGCATGACGGAAGCGAGACTACGTCATCAAACGAGTTGGGTGCCCCGTGCGCAATCGCGGCGGCCGCAGCGGCTATCCCGATGAACAGGCCCACGCGCGTGGGGAGCATGTGCCCAGCCTCCTTCGCGTAATTCTTCCGAGGGATCTTTGACGTCTTGGCCTCCTAGCCGATCGCCGGGCCATCGTGGTGCCTGACGTGCCCTTATAGGAGATTGCCAGCGGCAACGGTCATGCGTAGCCTATTTCATCGTCAAGTGATGAACACACTCTCGCAGCGGCCTTACCGCACCCGGACAGCTTGCGGTCATCCTCTCAGGAGCCGCCATGAAAATCAAATCCACTGGCACGCACGTACGGACTATCAAGATTAGTCGGACTCAATTCCCGGCTGTTCCAAGTAACAGCAATAACTTCACTGGTCTGCGGACGATCCCTTGGATTCGCTTGCGAGGTCTTTGGTTGGAGCGGGCTGGATTCAGCGTCGGCCAATCCCTGAAGGTTAGAGTTCAGCATAAGCGGATAGTTATTTGGGTGGAGTAACGTAGACAGTCAATCCGGTGGGCGCCGGCGACGGCACCTACCGACCCATCTTGGTCCGTCATGTCGTTACTGCGTCTGGCTGGCAACGGATGACTAGGAGACATAGCCTCCCCGCAGTGATGCTCGTTAGTGGGTGTCGCCTGCGTCTCTGAGGCGCTTGAGAAACCACCTTCCAGCAGGCCCGGGCGGTGTGTCCTTCCTAAAGACTGCAAACATGGCGATGGGCGGCGTATGTGGCTGGAACGCTTCGAGTCGCAGGGGCACTAGCTTGCCGCTGTCCAGGTCATCCTGAACCATTGCCACCGGCATATGGCCCCATCCAAAGCCAGCGCGCAAGAATGCGTGCTTGGCTCCTAGATCGGCAAGGCGCCATATCTGTGGAGAGAAAACGCCGAAAGTGGTGCCCTCTGTGAGGGTCGTGCGGTCCGTCAGCACGAGTTGGACGTGCTCCTTGAGATCCACCGGCCCTAGGATCCGATTCGTTGATGCCAGGGGATGGGACGAGGCAGAGACCGTAATCATTGGCACATCCAGCAATTTCTCGGCATCGAGAATTTCTGGGACCGATGGCATCGAGCCGCTGATTCCGAGCCGGCATGTCTGGGCGAGTACCGGCTGCATGACAGCACCCAGCGCTTCGACGTAAAGGCGTAATGGTGTGTGCGGAAACTCGCTTCGAAATGCACCGACGGCGTCTGTCAGTGATGTCATTGGATACATGACGTCCACCACGACAGAGAGCTCGGGCTCGAGTCCGTCGGAAATTGTCCGCGCCTTCGCCTTAAACCCGTCCATGCCACCCACCACCAGCCGCGCCTGCGCAAGTAAGGCCGATCCTTCGTCCGTCAGCTTTGGATAACGGCCCGCCCGATCGAAGAGCTGCACGCCGATCTGACTCTCTAAGTTGGCCAGCGTATGGCTGACCACGGATTGCGCTCGCCGGAGTTTGCGGCCTGCGGCGGAGAAACTGCCTTCGTCGGCGGCAGCGATGAAGGTGCGAAGCTGGTCCAGCGAGACGGCATCGAGCATATATCTATAGAGTAGATGGATTGCATCTAGAAATATAGGCTACCTTGATGGTTGTCAAGTCTCTAATCTTCGTTCATCCACTCTTTGAAAGGATGAACACTATGAACTCGAACCTGAACACCTCGCTGAACGAAAACTCCGCCATCCCCGCCGTTGGCCGCACCCTCATCGCGGTCATCTTTTTCATCAGCGGCTTCGGCAAGCTGATGGCACCTGGCGCAACGATGGCCTATATCGGATCGCTGGGTCTGCCCGCGCCAGCGCTCGGACTGATTGGCGCACTGGTGCTGGAACTGGCGAGCGCCGCACTCCTGGTCATTGGCTACAAGACGCGCGTGGTGGCTCTCCTGCTTGCTGCCTACGCTGTCGTGACCGCGCTGATCTTTCACCACGCGCTCGCTGACCAGAATCAGATGTTCCATTTCCTGAAAAACCTGGCGATGGCCGGTGGTCTCCTGCAGGTAGTGGCGTTCGGCCCCGGCGCCTTCAGTCTGGACAACCGTCGCGCGCCGGCCAAGCGCGTTGCCGCCTGACACATCGCAGGAGAAGACATCATGAGCATTGCCACAACGCTTCTGGAGCAACATCTCCAGTTCCTAGTCGACAAGCCGGAGCAATGGCAGGAACTAATCGCCGACAGCATCGTCTGGGATCTGCCGTACGCACCCAGCCTGGGTCATCCGCTGAAACTCGAAGGACGTGAATCTGTGCTGCGGCATGCGAGCTGGTTCGTGGGGGCGGTCAGGAACTTTCGCTTCTCCGATGCCATCGTGACTGCGACGGACGATCCGCAGCAGGCGATTGCTCGGGTGCGTGGGGAGGGCCTGATCGCGGCGACCGGCCGTACCTACCGCCAGGAGTATGTCGTGTTTCTGACAGCCCGCGACGGTCGCATCGTGCATCTGCGCGAGTATTTCGACCCGGTTCAGGCAGCCCTTGCCCTTGACGCGCCTGTAGTGGGCGTCGCCTCCAGGAGCATCTGATGAAAGCCATCCAAGTAACTGGCTACGGCAGCCCCAGCGGCATGACGCTGGTCGAGGCGGACGACCCCGTACCGGGCGACAACGAAGTCTTGATCGACATTGCCGCGGCATCGGTGAATCCGATTGACTGGAAGATCGTCAGTGGCGCCATGCGGGCGTTTATTCCACTGCCGTTGCCTTTCACCCCTGGGGTTGATGCTGCAGGGACCGTCATCGCCGTGGGGCGCAACGTCACAAGACTGAAGCCGGGCGATGAAGTGATGGGATTCATCGGGATTGTCGGGGCTTTCGCCACGCGCGCCGTCGTGGAGGCCACCCGCCTGGCGCGCAAGCCTGCGTCCTTGGCTTTCGCGGAAGCCGCGGCGATTCCCGCTGCAACGCTGACGGCATGGCAGGCGCTCCACGAGCATGGGGGCTTGCATGCCGGGCAGTCGGTCCTAATCCACGGGGCCGCAGGCGGCGTAGGCACTGCGGCCGTGCAGCTTGCCAAGTTGGCCGGCGCCCACGTCATCGGCACCGGTTCAGCCCAGAGCCGCGAATATGTAGCAAGCCTCGGCGCCGATGCCTTTATTGACTACCGCACCGAGGATTTCGCCGCGCGGGTCTCGGGATTGGACCTCGTCCTCGACCTGATTGGCGGTGAAACTCAGGAGCGTTCATGGTCGGTGCTGAAGCCGGGCGGCACCCTGGTGTCGACGGTGGCAAGGCCCGACGCAGCTCGAGCCAAAGGAACGCAGGCGACCGGCAGACATTTCGCTACGCGTAGCGACGCGCCCCAGCTCGAGAAACTGGCTACGCTCCATGCATCGGGCGATCTGCGTACCCAGATCGATTCGGTCTTTGTGCTCTCAGACGTTAGCCAGGCGCTCGACCACAGCAAGGGCGGCCACGTGAAAGGCAAGGTCGTTGTGGCCGTGGCCCAGTAGAGTGCGCCTAGGCGCCAAAGCGAACCGCCGGTGACAGGGTGAAAGACTCGCGCATGTCGCGTGCCTCCTCAACCGGCGTTCGCCCGAAAAGCCGCTTGAACTCCCTGCTGAACTGCGAAGTACTCTCGTAGCCGACGCGTCCCGATGCTGCCGCAGCCGTGACGCCGTCGCGAATCATCATCAGGCGCGCTTGATGAAGGCGGGTGGACTTGATGTACTGGATTGGCGACGTCTGGGTCACCGTGCGGAAGTTGGCGTGAAACGCTGGCACGCTCATGCCGGCCTCTTCAGCCAGGCATGAGACATTCAGGGGCGCCGCATAATCCGCATGGATACGCTTCAGCGCTCTCGCGACGCGGCCGAAGCGCCCGTGGTGAGCGAGAGCGGCACGCATCGCGCCTCCCTGTGCCCCCGTCAACACGCGGTAGCAGATTTCCCGCACCAGGCCCGGACCCAGGATCCGGGCATCCATCGGCACGGTCAATGCCTCCAGCAACCTGACGGTTGTACCGGCCAGATTCTCGTCCAGCTCCGTAGACACCATGCCGTTGGGCGGCTCTTCAGGCAGATCTCCTGCTGCACCGATCTGCGTGATCAGTTCGCTGAGTTCGAGGAGGTCCAGACGGATGGACACCGCCAGCATGGGTTCCTCTGGCGAAGCCTGGGTTTCCGTGGAAAACGGCAGCGGTACCGACAGTACAAGATAGTGCTGCGCGTCGTAGACATAGACCTCATTGCCCAGAAAGCCAAGCTTGCGGCCCTGGCACACGATCACGATGCTTGGCTCGTACAGCACCGGTGTGCGCCCAAGGGGCCGATCCGAACGCATCAGCCGCACGCTGTCGAGCGTCGACTGCGTGTAGCCCTCGTTGGGCGCCAGTTTCTCGATCAAACGAATCATCTTGACGGAAGCGGGGGAGCGGACCTTGGACACAAAGCCTCCTGTTGTTTGCCTGCAGCGCCATTCTAGCCGCGTCTTGCACACCGTACCAGCCGGATCAATAGGAATAGGCAATAACGGCATCGGTCCGTGTATTCGCCTGCAGGCAGGTCATCCCTATCATTCATTCACCGGCCGACGAACCATACCGCTTCATTGAAGGCCGAAACGTGACTGCAGAGCGCGCCGCATCAAGCGCTGAACCCTGCGGTCAGATCCGAACCAACAATAGGAGTATGCAACATGGCAATCGCCACCAACGAATCGAAAGTTATTCTGATCACCGGCGCCAGCAGCGGCATCGGCGAGGGCGCCGCTCGCCTGCTCGCCGCGCAAGGACACCGGCTCGTGATCGGTGCACGCCGGACCGACCGGCTCGCCGAGTTGGCGGCATCGATCGAAGCCTCCGGCGGCGTGGTTCGTTACCGCGAGCTCGACGTGACGTCGGCCGATGACGTGGCGGCATTCGCCCGCTTCGCGCTCGATGCCTTCGGCCGCATCGACGTCCTCATCAATAACGCGGGCGTGATGCCGCTTTCGCCCCTCAACGCCCTGAAGGTCAGCGAATGGAACCGGATGATCGACGTGAACATTCGTGGGGTGCTGCATGGCATTGCCGCCGTGCTGCCGACGATGGAGGCGCAAGGGCTCGGCCAGATCATCAATATTTCCTCGATTGGTGGACTCTCCGTGTCGCCCACTGCCGCGGTCTACTGCGCGACCAAGTTCGCCGTGCGTGCCATCTCCGACGGGCTGCGCCAGGAGACCGACAAGATCCGCGTGACGGTGATCTGCCCCGGCGTCGTGGAGTCCGAGCTGGCCGATTCGATCTCTGACGACACCGCGCGTAGCGCGATGCAGGAGTTCCGTCGCATCGCCATTACGCCCGACGCCATCGCTCGCGCCATTGCATACGCGGTGGAGCAGCCCGCCGAAGTCGACGTCAGCGAGATCGTCGTACGGCCCACCGCCAGCCCGTTCTGATCCAGGCAGCACGCGGAACCCAAATCAATCAGGAGAACATCATGACATCACGAAACACGGCAGGCGGCGCCTTTGCAGGCAAGGTCGCCATCGTTACCGGTGCAGCCAGTGGCATCGGCCTGGCCACGACCGAACTGCTTCACGCCGAAGGCGCGAATGTGATTGCCGTTGGCCGCAGCAGCAACGTGGAAGCACTGGCGCGACCTGGCATCGTTCCCATCGTCGCCGACGTGGCGCGCGAGGAAAGTGCCGTACAGGCCGTTGCCACGGCAATCGACCGGTTTGGCAAGCTCGACATCCTCGTCAACAACGCGGCGGTCATCATCAACAAGCCACTGGTGGACATGTCGCTGGAAGACTGGAATGGCATTCAGGCCGTCAATGCCACGGGCGCTTTCCTATTCTCGCGGGAAGCCATGCGCGCCATGCTGCCGGCAAAGACAGGCGCCATCGTCAACGTGGGGTCCTACGCCTGCTATCAGGCTTTTCCGTTGATTGCGGCCTATGCGGCGTCGAAGGGCGCGCTGGCGCAGTTGACGCGGGCCCTTTCGCTGGAAGCCATCGAACACGGCATTCGCGTCAATGCGGTGGGCTCCGGCGATGTCATTACCAACATTACCAACCACATCCATGCCGACGGCCAGGCGTTCCTCGCAGAGCATGGCAAGAAGGCACCGATCCGCCGCGCGGCACAGCCCAAGGAAATCGCCGAGGTAATCGCCTTCCTCGCATCGGAAAAGGCCAGCTTTATCGTCGGCGCCGTGGTCATGGCCGACGGTGGCATGAGCGTGGCCCTGCCTTGATCAACGTCTTGACCGCATATTTATCTGAAGGAATTTGCATCATGAAACAAGCATCCCGTACATGGTTCATCACAGGCGCGTCGAAGGGCGTCGGTCAGAAACTCGTTGCCCACCTGCTGGAGCAAGGCCACCGGGTAGCGGCAACGTCCCGCATAGCCGCATCGCTGACGGAGACATTTGGTGGCGCATCCGACCGCTTTCTACCTTTGGAAGTTGACCTGACCAGCGACCGCAGTGTCCAGGCGGCCGTCGAGAAGACAGTGCAATGGTTCGGCGTGATCGACGTGGTCGTCAACAATGCCGGCTATGCCCAGCAAGGCACGGTCGAGGCACTGTCCGACGACGAACTGCGCGGCAATTTCGAGGTCAACTTCTTCGCACCGATGGCTGTACTGCGCCATGCGCTGCCGCAGCTTCGTCGCCAGCGCAGCGGGCACATCATCAACATCTCCTCCATCGTGGGCTACCAGGGCGGGTATGCGGGCTGGGGCAGCTACGTCGCGAGCAAGTTCGCACTGTCAGGCTTGACGGAATCCCTGGCGGCGGAAGTCGCGGAACTGGGTATCCGAGCCACTGTGGTCTATCCGGGGCCTGTGCGCACGGACTTTCTGTCGAACGGTGCGCTCGCAGTGGCCAAGCGACAGATCGACGACTACTCGGAGGCCAAGGCTTCGCTGGACCTGCATCTCGACACTCTACATGGCCATCAGGCCGGCGATCCTGACAAGCTCGCCCTGCTGATCATGCAGGCCGCTGCGGTCGAATCGGCGCCGTTGCATCTGTTCGCCGGCAAGATCGCCAATGAACTTGCGGCTGCGAAAGCTAACGCTGTTGCAAAGGATCTCGACACCTGGAGGGGCTCGTCCGAGGCTACCGACTTTGCAGACTGATCGATAGTGAGGGGGTCCCGGCTTTGCCGGGACTCTTTTCCTATAAGGCCTACGACACAACGTGGGCTTTGAGAATGTATCCACTCAGGCCCCATAATGGCAGCTTTGGCCAAGATGGGACATTCGAAGAGCGTAGGGATATGTCTCAAACTGGCCGATTGCAGCCACCTTTTGTCTTGGTAGGTCCATAAAAAATGGGAGCCATCAGCTCCCATTTCTCATCATCAAAGCAAAAAAACTCAATCCCAGCTCAACGCCCCACCCGTCTGATACTCAATGACGCGCGTCTCGAAGAAGTTGCGTTCCTTCTTCAGATCAATCATCTCGCTCATCCACGGGAACGGGTTCTCCTCGTTCGGGAACAGCTGATCAAGACCAATTTGCTGGCAACGACGATTGCAGATAAACCGCAGATACGACTTGAACATCGGCGCATTCAAACCAAGCACCCCACGCGGCATCGTGTCTTCCGCATAGCGATACTCCAGATCCACCGCCTTCTTGAACAGTTCGGTGATCTCGGCCTTGAACTCCGCCGTCCAAAGATGCGGATTCTCCAGCTTGATCTGATTAATCAGGTCGATACCAAAATTGCAGTGCAGCGACTCATCCCGCAGGATGTACTGATACTGCTCCGCCGCCCCAGTCATCTTGTTCTGCCGCCCCATCGCCAGGATCTGCGTGAAGCCCACATAAAAGAACAGCCCTTCCATGATGCAGGCGAACACGATCAGCGACTTCAGCAGCTTCTGGTCGTTTTCCGGCGTGCCGGTCTTGAACGACGGGTCGGTCAGCGTGTCGATGAACGGGATCAGGAACTCGTCCTTGTCGCGGATCGACTGCACTTCGTGGTACGCGTTGAAGATCTCGGCTTCGTTCAGGCCCAGCGATTCAACGATGTACTGGTAGGCGTGCGTGTGGATGGCCTCTTCAAAGGCCTGGCGCAGCAGGTACTGGCGGCATTCCGGCGCGGTGATCTGGCGGTAGGTGCCCAGCACGATGTTGTTGGCGGCCAGCGAGTCGGCAGTGACGAAGAAGCCGAGGTTGCGCTTGATGATGCGGCGCTCGTCCTCGGTCAGGCCGTTGGGGTCTTTCCACGTGGCGATGTCGCGGGACATGTTGATTTCCTGCGGCATCCAGTGGTTGGCGCAGCCGGCCAGGTACTTTTCCCACGCCCACTTGTACTTGAACGGGACGAGCTGGTTGACGTCGGTCGAGCCGTTGATCACGCGCTTGTCGGCGGCGTTGACGCGGCGGTTGCTTTGCGCGGCGGCGGCGTTGGGGTTGTTGCCCAGGATGCCGGCTTGCGTGGCGCTCGACGGCAGGACGCCTTGCTGGTCAGCGGTGGCAGCCGATGCAGCGGGTTGCAGGGCAGGCTGCGGTGCGGCCTGCGGGGTGGCTTGAACGTCGTCGTCCCAGCTCAGCATGATGTGGTTCTCCGTGATTCGGTTTGGGGGCGGCGGTTTCAGTGTTTTTGACTTTGCACTTCGTGGTGGCGCCGGCCCTCTCCCCCGGCCCCTCTCCCGCTTGCGGGAGAGGGGAGGAACCGAGGGCTAGGTAAGACTTACTGGCAGGCTTCGCACTCTTCGAAGCCGGGGTCGCCCGGGCGCATCGTGCAGACCGCGCCTTCGGCTTCCGGCATGGCCGGGGCCGAGGCGGCCGCTGCGTCCAGGGCCGAGCCGCTGTCGCTGCCCGACGACACCGCGTTCAGCGAGCCGCGCGACACGGTGGACTTCTCCACGTGCGTGGCAGCCATGGTGCGCAGGTAGTACGTGGTCTTCAGGCCGCGCACCCATGCCAGCTTGTAGGTGTCGTCCAGCTTCTTGCCCGACGCGCCGGCCATGTAGATGTTCAGCGACTGGGCCTGGTCGATCCACTTCTGGCGGCGGCTGGCGGCTTCCACCAGCCAGGTCGGCTCGACTTCAAACGCGGTGGCGTAGATGTCGCGCAGGTCTTGCGGAATGCGGTCGATGCGCGACAGCGAGCCGTCGAAGTACTTCAGGTCGGCAACCATCACCTCGTCCCACAGGCCGCGTTCCTTCAGGTCGCGCACCAGGTAGTCATTGACCACGGTGAACTCGCCCGACAGGTTGGACTTGACGTACAGGTTCTGGAAGGTCGGCTCGATGCAAGCGGACACGCCGATGATGTTCGAAATGGTCGCGGTCGGGGCGATCGCGATGCAGTTCGAGTTGCGCATGCCGTGCTGCTTGATGCGGGCGCGCAGGCTGTCCCAGTCCATGGTGCTGGACAGGTCCACTTCCAGGTAGCCGCCGCGCTCTTCGGCCAGCAGCTTGAGCGAATCTTGCGGCAGGATGCCACGGTCCCACAGCGAGCCTTCGTAGGTGCTGTAGCGGCCGCGCTCTTCGGCCAGCTCGGTCGAAGCCTGGTAGGCGTAGTAGCACACCGCTTCCATCGAGGTGTCGGCGAACTGCACCGCGGCCTTGCTTGCGTACGGCGTGCGCAGCACGTGCAGGCAGTCCTGGAAGCCCATGATGCCCATGCCGACCGGACGATGGCGCAGGTTGGAATTGCGCGCCTTGTCGACAGCGTAGTAGTTGATGTCGATGACGTTATCCAGCATCCGCATGGCGGTGCGGATGGTCTTCTGCAGCTTGGCGTGGTCGAGCGCGTACGAGCCGTCGGCCTGCCTGGCCAGGTGGGCCACCAGGTTGACCGAGCCCAGGTTGCAGACGGCGATTTCGCTGTCGTTGGTGTTCAGCGTGATTTCCGTGCACAGGTTGGAGCTGTGGACGACGCCGACGTGCTGCTGCGGGCTGCGGATGTTGCAAGGATCCTTGAAGGTGATCCACGGGTGGCCGGTCTCGAACAGCATGCCCAGCATCTTGCGCCACAGTTGCAGCGCGGGCAGCTTCTTGAACAGCTTCAGTTCGCCGCTGGCGGCCTTGGCTTCATAGCCCAGGTAGGCCTTTTCGAATTCCTTTCCGACCTTGTCGTGCAGGTCCGGGCAGGTGGCGGGCGAGAACAGGGTCCACTCGCCGCCTTCCATCACGCGCTTCATGAACAGGTCCGGGATCCAGTTGGCCGTGTTCATGTCGTGGGTGCGGCGGCGGTCGTCGCCGGTGTTCTTGCGCAGCTCCAGGAATTCTTCGATGTCCAGGTGCCACGTTTCCAGGTAAGCGCAGACGGCGCCCTTGCGCTTGCCGCCCTGGTTCACGGCCACGGCGGTGTCGTTCACCACCTTCAGGAACGGGACCACGCCCTGCGACTTGCCGTTGGTGCCCTTGATGTGCGAGCCCAGTGCGCGCACGTTGGTCCAGTCATTGCCCAGGCCGCCGGCGAACTTGGACAGCAGCGCGTTTTCCTTCAGCGCTTCGTAGATGCCTTCCAGGTCGTCCGACACGGTGGTCAGGTAGCACGACGACAGCTGCGAGCGGCGGGTGCCGGAGTTGAACAGGGTCGGCGTGGACGACATGAAGTCGAACGACGACAGCAGCTGGTAGAACTCGATGGCGCGCGCTTCGCGGTCCTTCTCGTTCAGCGCCAGGCCCATGGCCACGCGCATGAAGAAGGCCTGCGGCATTTCGATGCGGGTTTCATCGATATGCAGGAAGTAGCGGTCGTACAGGGTCTGCAGGCCCAGGTAGTTGAACTGGAAGTCGCGGCCGGCGTCGAGCGCGGCGCCCAGGCGGGCCAGGTCATAGGTGGCCAGCTTTTCGTCCAGCAGCTCGGCTTCGATGCCGCGGGCGATGAACTTGGGGAAGTACTCGACGTAGCGGGCCGACATCTCCGTCTGGGTCACTTCGGCGCCCAGGATTTCCTTGCGGATGGTGTGCAGCAGGATACGGGCGGTGACCTGGCTGTAGTTGGGGTCCTTTTCGATCAGGGTACGCGCAGCCAGGATGGCGGAGTCGTACACCTGCGTCATCGGCACGCCTTCGTACAGGTTCTTCAGGGTTTCCTTCAGGATCGGCTCGGCGCTGACCGCATCGCCCAAACCGGAGCAGGCGTTGTCGATCAGGGCGTGCAGCGCGACGATGTCCAGCGGCTTGGCCACGCCGGCGTCTGTCACATTGATCTGGATGCCGGACTGCTGCACGCGGGCCACGGCCTGGGCGCTGGCGCTGGCGCGCTCCTGGGCGCGCTTCTCGCGGTACAGCACGTAGGCGCGGGCCACTTCATGCTCGCCCGAGCGCATCAGGGCCAGCTCGACGTGGTCCTGCACGTCTTCGATATGGATGGCGCCACCGCTCGGGCGGCTACGCACCAGCGCGCGCACCACGCTGTCGGTCAGTTGCTCGACGATCTCGCGCACGCGCGCGGAAGCTGCGCCCTGCCCGCCGTTGACGGCGAGGAAGGCCTTGGTCATGGCGACGTTGATCTTGGACGGCTCGAACGCCACCACGGCGCCGTTGCGACGGATGATCTTGTGATCCGGGTAGCTGGTGGAAGCGGCGCTGGAGGTCTGTGCGTTGGGTGCCTGGCTGGCAACGCCGGCGGCGGCGCCACCCGTGGTGAGTTCGTTCTGGGCCGTTTGCATGTGAAGTCCTGTTTTTACCCTGGATTTAAGAGACAAAAGAGTCCCTGGCGAAATGCGGCGGAAAGAAGGATCCGTTTCGGTGTGACCGCGCACGGACAAACTGCCTTTGCGTGAACATTTCGCCAGGGACTCTTTGTGATTCGCTAGCTTTGCGGAGGTTTCCGGACGGGTTGCACTCGCTGTGCAACCGGCACCTCACACTTGGGCCAGCTCCCCGGTTTGACTACTAGATATAGTGGGTACTGCTGAAAACTTGGCTAAGTATAGTGAAACGAATCCGAATGACCAGTCTTGACAACCGTTATTTCGGGGTCGTTTCGCGGTCGGGCCGCCGCGTGCGGCAGCGCCACATGCCCGGGAGCCTAGTACACACAAGGGTTTCAGCGAAACCGTTCGCAACTGCACATTTCACAAAAATTTTTTTGATTGTTGCGAGCATGCGATAGCCCCTAACCTGCCTGGGGCATGTGTGCCAAAAAGGGGCGCACGACCATGGGGAATGACGTTACGAATTCATCACCCCGTGGTATGCCGATAGGGCAACATGCCTGGCGGCACTGCTGCACCGGCGGCGAAGCGGTCCCAGTCGAAATGCGGGCCGGGATCGGTCTTGCGCCCCGGGGCGATGTCGCTGTGGCCGGCAATCGCGCGCACCGGGTAGGCCGCCATCAGGGCCGGGACCAGGGCGGCCACGGTGTCGTACTGGGCGGGGGTGAACGGCAGGTCGTCGCAACCCTCGATCTCGATGCCGATCGAGAAGTCGTTGCAGCGCGTGCGGCCGAAGAAGTCGGACTGGCCGGCATGCCAGGCCCGCTGCGTGCACGGCACGAACTGCACCAGCTCGCCCTGCCGCGTCACCAGGAAGTGCGCGGACACCTGGACCTGGTGGATGGTGGCGAAGAACGGGTGCTTGTCCGGGTCGAGCCGGTTCTGGAAGAACGCTTCGATGTCGCCGCTGCCGAACTGGCCGGGCGGCAGGCTGATGTTGTGCAGCACCACCAGGTCCACGGGCATGCCGGTGGGCCGTTCGTCGAAATTGGGCGACGGCACGCGGCGGGCGGCGGGTACCCAGCCGTCTGCGTCTGGGAGGAAGGCACGCACCTGTGCAGGCAGATTGGGCTGGCTGGGCCTCGTCATGGCGTGCCCTCGCCCGCGCCGTCGCCGTTGTTCTCGGCCACGCCGCGGTCAGCGGCGTCCATGGCTTCGCGGATGCCAAGCTGCTGGATGCGGTAGCGCAGCTGGCGCAGGTTCAGGCCGAGCAGCGGCGCGGCAGCGGTGCGGTTGAAGTTGGTCTGCGCCAGTGCCTGCAAAATCAGTTCGCGCTCCACGGCTTCGAGCCGGGCCGGCAGGTCGATTGGGAAGACGATGCCGCGGCAGGCGCGCTCGGTGGCGTCGCCCTCGGGTTCGGGCTGGGTGGCGGGCGGTGCGGCAACCTGTGGCGCGGCAGCAGGTTCGGCCACGGCTGCGGGCGTGGGTGTCGCCGCGGGCGGCATCGGCGCCCACATGCCCGGCGCGCCCCAGGGGGCGTACTGGGTCGCAGGGACCGGTGACGCCATCGTGGGCGCGGGGGCCATCAGCCCGGCGCCGGGCGCGCCGGCATCCAGCGGGCCGAGGTCGGCCACCTCGATCTGCTCGCTCTCGGCAAAGGCGTAGGCACGCTCGAGCAGGTTTTCCAGTTCGCGGACGTTGCCCGGGAAGCGGTAGGCGGCCAGCTGCTCCAGCGCGGCCGGCGCCAGGCGCTTGGGATGCGGGTCGCCATAGCGCACCGCCAGGTGGTCCAGGATGGCGCGCGCCAGCACCGGGATGTCTTCGCCACGCTCGCGCAGCGTGGGCATGCGCAGCGCCAGCACGTTCAGGCGGTAATACAGGTCCTGGCGGAACTGGCCGGCGGCGACCATCGCGGCCAGGTCCTTGTGGCTGGCGCACATCACGCGCACGTCCACGGCATCTTCGCGGCTGGCGCCGATCTTGCGCACGCGGCGCTCCTGCAGCGCGCGCAGCAGCTTGACCTGCATGGCCAGCGGCAGGTCGGCCACCTCGTCGAGCAGCAGCGTGCCGCCGTTGGCGGCATGGAAAAAGCCGCCCCGCTCGCCATCGGCGCCAGTGAAGGCGCCTTTGACGTGGCCGAAGAACTCCGACTCCATCAGCGTCTCGGGGATGGCGCCGCAGTTGACCGCGATAAACGGGTGCGAAGCGCGCGCGCTGATCGCGTGGATGGCGCGCGCGGCGCGCTCCTTGCCGCTGCCCGATTCGCCGCTGATGACCACCGGGGCCATGCTGCGCGCCAGCCGCGACAGCGAGCGGCGCACCTCGTGCATGGCGGCGGAATGGCCGGGCAGCAACGCCGCGGCGCGGTCGGCGGCAGCGTCCGCGCCGGCGCTGCCGCCGGCATCGGCTTCGCTGCTGTCGCGCTGCTGGCGGCCGAGCGCGTTGAGCACCAGGCTGCGCAGCTGCTCCAGCGAGACCGGCTTGGCGATGTAGTCGAAGGCGCCGGCCTTGAGCGCCTCGACAGCGTTGTCGGCGCTGCCGTAGGCGGTGATGACCGCCACCGGGATGCGCTCGGGCGCGGCCGACAGCTGCCGCACGATCTCGATGCCCAGGCCGTCGCCCAGCCGCATGTCGGTCAGCACCAGGCTGTAGCGGCCCTGCGCCAGCTTCTGCCGCGCCTCGGCCAGCGAGCCGGCCAGCACCACGTCATGGCCCATGCGCCGGATGGAGATGTCGAGCAGCTCGCGCAGGTCGGCCTCGTCGTCGATGACGAGGATGGGATCGGGCGTACGGGATGGCATGGTGGCGGGTGTGGATGGGCGGACGCCGTTCATGCGACGGCCGCGTCGGCGGTCTCGATGCGCAGCGTCAGGACAAAGGCTTTGGCCGGCAGTGTATCGCGCGCAGCGGCGGCCAGCACGCCGGTGCGCTCGAGCAGCGCCGGCACCGAGACCGCGCCGTAGCGTACTTGCGCATCGTTGGCGCCGCACAGCTCGCGTGCCATGAACAGGCCCAGGCCGGTGCCCTGGGCGTTGCTGGTAAAGAAGGGTTCGAACAGGCTGCGCTGGTGCTCGCGCGAGACCTCGGCGCCGTCGTTCCAGACGATCAGCTCGGCGTGATGCTGGTCCAGCGCGTGCGCCAGCAGCCGGATCGAGCCGGGCAGCCGGCTGCAGTAGCGCCAGGCGTTGTCGAGCAGGTTGCCCAGCACCTGTTGCAACTGCGCGGCGTCGAACACCACCGGCTGGGCCACGTCGACGGTCAGGCGGATGGCGTTGGCGTTGACGTCGGCGCGGCCGGCCGGGCGGGTCTCGCCGGCGTGCGGGCGGCGCGAGCGCATTTCCAGGCGCCAGCGCTCGACGATCTCGGGCAGCGCCTGCGCCAGGTGCACGGTGCTGCGGCCGGTGCGCGGGCGGCGCGACATCTGCAGCACGTCGGACACCACCTGATCGAGCCGGCGCACGTTGTCGTTGATGATGCGCAGCAGGCGAGCGTCGATGTCGACGTCCGCGCCGCTGTCCGCCGCGCCAGGCTCCTGCCGCGCGGAATCGGCCAGCAGTTCGCTGGCCTGGCTGATCGCCGCCAGCGGGTTGCGGATCTGGTGCGCGATGCTGGCCACCAGCCGGCCCATCGCGGCCAGCTTTTCCTGCTGCACCTGTTCGGCGATGCGCTCCCAGCTTTCGATATGAACCAGCACGGTGTCGCGCATCTCGCTGCGCAGCAGCGCTTCGTCTTCCTGCGACCAGGCCATGGCCTCGTTCTGCGCAATGGCCAGGCGCAGGCGGGCGGCGGCCTCGGGCGAGAGCTCGTTCCACGCGGCGGTGTCGAGTTGCGACGGCACCGTGCGCCCCTGCGCCAGCGTCGAGCGCAACCCCGCCAGCCCCGGCAGCACGAAGCGCAGCCGCAACCGGGTGTGCTGCATGGTACCGTCGGCCAGCGCGGTGCCGGACGCCATCGGCAGCAGCTGCAGGATGCGCGGCACGTCGTCCTTGCTGCGCAGCCAGTCGCGCAGCATTTCCATCAGCGGCTGCAGGCGCGGGATGCGGCGCAGGTCGAACAGCACGGCATCGGTGCCGCCGCCACTGCCCTGCTCCGCCGATGCCCCCAGCCGGCGCGAATAGATGCGCTCATGCGCCTGCACGCCCAGCAGCACCACCGCCGCCGGGTTGGCCGCCACCACGGCGCCGTTGGCGCGCACCAGCATCACGCCGTCCTGCATGTCGTTGACCATCAGCCGGTTGACCAGCTGCTGCATGCGCAATTCCTGCTCGCGCACCAGCGCCAGCCGCTCCTGCGCGATCTGGCGGTTGGCCAGCATATACATCAGCAGCGCCGCGATCATGAACACCAGGCCGAACAGGCCCGAGCCCAGCAGCCCGGCATCGGCCTGGCGCAGCAGGATTGTGTGCATGAACGGTCCGCCCATCACCACCAGCGCGGAGATCGACGCGGCAAAGAGCGCGAACGGCAGGCTGGTGAGCGCACCGGCTTCGAGCGCGGGCAGCAGGAAGATCATGGCGAGGCCGTCGGCCTGGCCCTGGCTGGCCGGGTGGCCGATGGCGTGGAAGACCAGCGCCAGCAGCGCCAGGTCGGCCAGCACCTGCACGCGCACGCGCAGGTGGAAATGGCGGCGCCACAGCGTGCCGGCGAGCATCGCCAGCGCAATGCCAAGGTAAGGCACGGCGACCGTCATGGCCGCCGCATGTTCGACGCCGGCCATCCCGAAGGACAAATCCGGCAGCAGCGAAGGCGGCAATGACGTTGGGGCAGGCTCGCCGCGCCGCATCAGCGCGTAGCCGAGCAGCAGCAGGCCCACGGCGACGCGGGTCCAGCAGAAATAGCGCAGCAGGCGCCAGTGGAATTCGGGCGGTTCAGGCTGGCGCCACAGCTGCGCCAGGCCGCGCCAGGCATTGAGCCGCTGCCAGCCTGACAGCGCCGGCTCGATCATGGGCGCGCGCCGCCGCCGTCGGTGTGGCTGGCCTCGTCAGGCAAGTGGCTGCGGCGGCAGTAGTGCAGGCCGCGCCAGGCGATGGCCTCGCCTTGCGGCAGGTGCACGCCGCACTGGGCGCACTGGACCATCGGTTCGGCGGATTCGGTTTGCCGGGCGTTGGCGCTGGACCGGGCGGCGCTTTCGCTGGCTTGCTGCCGGGCGCGTTGCTGCGCCAGCCGCGCTTCGGCGCGGGCGCGCAGCCACCAGAAGACGCCCAGCACCACGGCCAGCAGGATCAGGATACGTGCCATGGTGTCTCAGAAACGGTGGAGGACCACTTCAATTACAAAGCGGCTGCCGACATAGGCCAGCAGCAGGATGCCGAACGAGGCGATGACCCAGCGCAGCGCCACCTTGCCGCGCCAGCCGCGGAAGATGCGCCCTGCCAGGATGCCGCCGAACATGGCCCACGAGATCAGCGCGAACACAGTCTTGTGGTCCATCCGGAAAGCGCGGCCGAACAGTTCTTCGGAAAACAGCAGGCCCGAGCCGATCGTCAGTGTCAGCAGAACGAAGCCGGCGCCGATCAGGCGGAACAGCAGCTTCTCCAGCGTCAGCAGCGGCGGCAGCAGGTCCAGCCAGCGGCCCAGCCACTGGCCGGTTTGCGCGGCCTTGCCATCGGCCGGGCGCGCCGGCGCGTGGCGGAAACCGTGCAGCCGGCGCTCGGCCAGCAGCATCAGGAAGGCATGGAACGCCGCCAGCGTGAACAGCCCGTACGCCACGTTGGCGATGATGAAGTGCAGCTTGAACAGCGGCTGCGCGGCATAGCCCAGGATCTGCGAGCCGGGAAAGGCCAGCGGCATCAGGCTGGCGACCAGCGCGACGGGGATCACGATCAGCCCCAGCCCGGCCAGCGAGAAGAAGAAGCTCTCGATCCAGTAGATGCCAACGCCCAGCCACAGCATGGCCGAAAGCGCGAAGGCAAAGCCGAACATCATGCGCTCGGCCGGGAAGATGGTTTCGTGCAGCAGCATGCCGTGGCTGGCCAGTGCCGCCAGCATCAGCACGTGCCACCAGGCGGGCCGGCCCTCGCCGTGCGCGCCGCCCGCAGGTGGCAGGGTGTTGCCGGGCCCGCCGGCGACCAGCACGGCCGAGGCCGCGCCGCCGGCCTGTCCCGCCTTGGCGGCCGTGGAGGCAACGCCGGCATGGCGCGTGGCCCAGCCGTGCCAGGCCAGGCCGCAATAGAGAAGTGCCGTCAAGGCATACAGTACAATGACCATTTGCGCAGTTTACCTTAGTGCCCACGGACGGTGGCGGCCGGTTGAACCGGTGCTCCGGCCCTGCAACCGGCACGGGTCTGCCCCGATTCCAGACCGAGCTCCTGCTCCGATATCTCCCCCCGATTCCTGCCATGCTGGACAATCTCACTCAACGCCTGGCGCGCGTGGTCAAGACCATGCGCGGCGAGGCGCGCCTGACCGAGGCCAACACCGCCGAGATGCTGCGCGAAGTGCGCCTTGCCATGCTCGAAGCCGACGTGGCGCTGCCGGTCGTGCGCGAATTCATCGCCCGCGTCAAGGAAAAGGCGCTGGGCGAGGATGTGATCACCAGCCTCACGCCGGGCCAGGCGCTGGTCGGCGTGGTCCAGCGCGAGCTGACTTCGGTCATCGGCGGCGCCGAGGCCGCCGGCGGCAATAACAAGGAAGCCGAGCTGAACCTGAACGTGCAGCCGCCCGCCATCATCCTGATGGCCGGCCTGCAGGGTGCCGGCAAGACCACAACGGTCGGCAAGCTGGCGAAGTGGCTCAAGGAAAACAAGAAGAAGAAAATCCTGACGGTCTCTTGCGACGTCTACCGCCCCGCCGCTATCGCCCAGCTGAAGACCGTTTCCGAGCAAGTCGGCGCCGACTTCTTCCCGTCGCAGCCGGACCAGAAGCCGGTCGAGATCGCCCGCGCGGCGGTGGACTGGGCGCGCAAGCACTACCACGACGTGCTGATCGTCGATACGGCCGGCCGCCTGGGCATCGACGAATTGATGATGCAGGAAATCGCCGCGCTGCACGCCGAGCTGAAGCCCGCCGAGACCCTGTTCGTGGTCGACGCCATGCTCGGCCAGGACGCGGTCAACACCGCCAAGGCCTTCAACGACACCCTGCCGCTGACCGGCGTGGTGCTGACCAAGCTGGACGGCGATGCGCGCGGCGGTGCCGCGCTGTCGGTGCGCCACATCACCGGCCGGCCGATCAAGTTCGTCGGCGTCGGCGAAAAGCTGGACGGGCTGGAGCCGTTCTTCCCGGACCGCATGGCCCAGCGCATCCTGGGCATGGGCGACATCATGGCGCTGGTCGAGGAAGCCCAGCGCGGTGTCGACATGGAAGCGGCCGAGAAGCTGGCCAAGAAGATCAAGAAGACCGGCGATTTCGACCTGGAAGACTTCAAGGCGCAGATCGGCCAGATGAAGAAGATGGGCGGCATGGCCAGCCTGGTCGACAAGCTGCCGGCGCAGTTCGCCCAGCAGGCGCAGGGCGCCAACATGGACCAGGCCGAGAAGCAGGTGGCCCGCATGGAAGGCATCATCAACAGCATGACGCCGGCCGAGCGCGCCAAGCCCGACCTGATCAAGGCCAGCCGCAAGCGCCGCATTGCCGCGGGCGCCGGCGTGCCGGTTCAGGAAGTCAACCGCTTGCTGAACCAGTTCGACCAGATGCAATCCATGATGAAAAAGCTCAAGGGCGGCGGCATGATGAAGATGATGCGCCAGATGGGCGCGATGAAGGGCGGCATGAAGGGCCTCTTCAACCGCTGAGCGCACGCTGCAGCGTTATCCGCCTCCCCCGCAAAAGGACAGGAAAGACATCATGATGAGCGCCGTACAGGCCCGCGAACTGTGGGCCAACTCCGAAGAAATCGTCTCGGCCGAGGAAGTCCAGGCATCGCTGGACCGCATGGCCGCCGAGATCACCGCCAAGATGGGCGATGCCTTCCCGCTGGTGCTGTCCGTGATGGGCGGCGCGGTGGTGTTCACCGGCATGCTGCTGCCCAAGCTGGCGTTCCCGCTGGAGTTCGACTACATCCACCTCTCCCGCTACAACAACAAGACCGTTGGCGGCGAGATGCAATGGCGCGTGGCCCCGCGCGAGTCGGTCAAGGACCGCGTGGTGCTGGTGCTGGACGACATCCTGGATGAAGGCGAGACCATGGCCGCGATCCGCGAGCGCATCATGGAAATGGGCGCCAGGGAATTCCACGCGGCGGTGCTGTGCGAGAAGACGCTGACCAAGCTCAAGCCGATGCACCCGGACTTCTGCGGCTTTGCGGTGCCGGATCGCTATGTGTTCGGGTGCGGGATGGATGCCAAGGGGTATTGGCGGAATCTGGGCGCGATCCGGGCGCTGGTTTGATTTTGACGGGCTGAGGTTTGGCCCCCCTACACTCCCCGCAGGCGGGAGTGGGGAGAAAATACATCACGCCTGCTGCGACCCCAAAATCGGCCACAGCGAAGCCAGCAGCAACACCGCCATCCCGATATTGAACGCGCGCAGCACCTTCGGCCGCGCCAGCCAGCGCCGCAGCGCCGAGCCGCATAACGCCCACATCGCCACGCTGGGCAGGTTCACCACCCCGAAGATCCCGGCCAGCAGCAGCACGTTGAGCCACAGGTTGCCGTGCAGCACATAGGTGCTGCACGCGCCCACGGCCATCACCCACGCCTTGGGATTGACCCACTGGAACGCCGCCGCGGCCCAGAAGCCCATCGGCCGCGCCACCTGCTGGTCCTGCACGCCGCCGGCCGTGGCGAGCTTCCATGCCAGCCAGACCAGGTAGACGGTCGCCACCACGCGCAGCACCTGCCAGGTCCATGGGAAGGCGTGGAACAGCGACCCCAGCCCCAGCCCGACCAGCGCCACCATCAGCGCAAAGCCGATGCTGACGCCGAGCAGGTGCGGCACCGTGCGCAAGAACCCGAAGTTCACGCCGGAGGCCAGCAGCATCGTGTTATTCGGACCGGGGGTGATCGACGACACCAGCGCAAAACCGGCAAAAGCGGCAAAGACACCGGTGCCGGCTGCGAGTTGGGATACTTCCATGACTGACTCCATGCGTTCAGGGAATCAGTCTACGGTCAGTCAACGGTACAGTACCGGTACACTTTTTCAGCAAATTGCCGATACAGGATCGATCGGCGCAATCCTGCTCGGCGCGGTCAGGCCTCGCTGCGATACGGCCGCTCGCGCAGCCACTTGGTCGCAATCCACTTCTCGCCCTCGGCGACCGGCAGGCCCGCATGCAGCGTGCGCTCGTCCAGCATGCCGTCGGGCAGCAGGTAGCTGAAGTAGACCGCATTGCCCTTTACCGGCGCCACTTCCAGCCCCAGGCGCGGGAACGCGGTGGCGCCGCCGGCCGCGGGCGTGTTCAGGTAGATCACCAGCGTGGCGATGCGCTGGCCGCCAACGGTCAGCTGGCGAGCCTCGCCCGGCCGTTGCGGATTGAAGAAATCGAAATGCGGCTGGTATTCGCCACCGGGCTTGTAGTTGAGGATCTGCAAGCCTTCGCCGTGCTCGGCCGGCACGCCGGTGACCGCGGCGATACGCGCCTCGATGCGTTCGATCAGCGCATGCTCGCCCACCTGGAACATGGCGCCCATGCTGGTGCGGGCGTCGATCAGGTTCTCGTCGCCGGTGTCGGGGTTGACCACCGGCGAGCGCGCCAGCCGGCCGCGCGACAGCGCCACCAGCGCGTCGCACTCGTCGGCGCTCAGCAGTTGCTGGTACAGCCGGATCTGCGGCGAGGCGAGCCGGAACAGGATCGGCACCTGGCGGTCGCCGCCATCGGCCACAAAGGCTGCCGCGGTGCTCCTGGCCTGAGGAGGCGCCGCCGTGCGCGCCGGCTCCGGCCTGGCCGGGCGGCCCGCGGCGACGTCCGCACCGAACGCTGCCGCCACGGCCCGGCGCGCAAAGCCGTCGTCATAGCCCGAACGCAGCATCGACAGCACCAGCGCATCGGCCGCAAAGCCCTGCGCGATATGCCGGGCCAGCCATTGCTCGAGTTCGGGCGAGGATTCGGTATAGCCGGCCCTGCCGCCGGCATCGGATGCTTCGCGGATCATGACGGGTTGGCGACGCGGCGCGGCGAGAAAGGATTGCGTTCCGGCGGATCCGACGGCAGCGCACGGGGGGCGCGCGCCGGCGCATTGTCCGGTTCGCCGGCAACGGTGACCGAAGCTTCGGAATACTGCCAGCGCTTCCACGCCGCCAGTACGGCATTGGGATACTCGGGGCGGCCGCGGCTGCCGTTGTAGCGGCCCAGCGCCAGGTACAGGTCGCCCTGCTCGCGGTCGAGGTAGTAGCGCAGGATGGTGCAGCCGTAGCGCAGGTTGCTCTGCAGGTGGAACAGCTTGCGCGGGTCGCTGTCGCCGATGGCGCGGACCCAGAACGGCATCACCTGCATCAGCCCGCGCGCGCCGGCCGAGCTGATCGCGTACTTGCGGAAATTGCTCTCGACCTGGACCAGGCCCAGCACCAGCGCGGGTTCCAGCCCGGCGCGCTTGGCCTCGTAGTAGGCGACCTCGATCAGTTCCACGCGCACCTGCGGCTCGGGGATGCGCGTGGCCAGGCGCGAAGACATTTCGCCCAGCCACTTCAGGTAAGCCAGGCGCTCGCCGCCGGATGCAAAGACCGGCCGCGTGGGCCGGTCGTCTGCAATCGCCGCGGCCAGCGCGCCGCGCACGGAATCTGCCAGGTCTTCTTCCTTCTGCGCGCCGGCATGCGCGGCCGCCGCGGCCAGCGCCAGCAGCAGCCCGCCGGCAAGGCGGCGGGCGGCGGGCATTGCGCGTGCGGCGCGCATCGGGCTCAGTTCGCCAGCTGGTTGCGCACGTGGCTGACCACGTCGGCCACGCTGACCGGGGTGGCCTGCGCGTCTCGCCGGCCCTGGTACTCGACCTTGCCTTCCTTCAGGCCGCGGTCGCCCACCACCACGCGGTGCGGCACGCCGATCAGTTCCCAGTCGGCGAACATCACGCCCGGACGCTCGCCGCGGTCGTCGATGATGACGTCGACACCGGCAGCCAGCAGCTCGGCATGGATGCGGTCGGCCTCGGCCTTGACGGCCTCGGAGCGGTCATAGCCAACCGGGCAGATCACCACCTCGAACGGCGCGATCGCCGCCGGCCAGATGATGCCGCGTTCGTCGAAATTCTGCTCGATCGCGGCGCCCAGGATACGGGTGACGCCGATGCCGTAGCAGCCCATCTGCATCGGCTGGGTCTTGCCGTTCTCGTCCAGGAAGGTGGCGTTCATCGATTCCGAGTAACGCGTGCCCAGCATAAACACGTGGCCCACCTCGATGCCGCGGCAGATCTCCAGCGTGCCCTGGCCGTCCGGCGAGGCATCGCCCGCCACCACGTTGCGCAGGTCGGCGACGATCGGCTCGGGCAGGTCGCGGCCCCAGTTGACGCCGGTGAAGTGGTAGTCGCGGTAGTTGGCGCCGCAGACAAAGTCGCTCATGTTGGCGACGGTGCGGTCGGCCACCACCTTGACCGGCTTCTTCATGTCGATCGGGCCGAGATAGCCCGGGGGCGAGCCGAAGGCGTCGACGATCTCGTTCTCGGTGGCAAAGCGGAAGTCGGCCAGCCCCGGCACCTTGGAGGCCTTGACCTCGTTCAGCTCGTGGTCGGCGCGGATCAGCAGCAGCCAGATCTGGGCGCCGGCTTCGCTGTCCGTGGCCAGCACGATCGACTTGACGTTGGTCTCCAGCGGGATGCTCAGGAATTCGGCAACCTGCTCGCACTTGACCTTCTCCGGAGTGAAGGTCTTGACCAGGTCTTGCTTCGGCGCGGCGCGCTCCGCCAACAGCGGCAGCGCCTCGGCGGCCTCCATGTTGGCGGCGTAGGCCGAGGTCGGGCAGTAGACGATGGCGTCTTCGCCGGTATCGGCGATCACATGGAATTCATGCGAACCCGAACCGCCAATGGCACCGTTGTCGGCCGCCACCGCGCGGAACTCAAGCCCGAAGCGGCTGAAGATGCGCACGTAAGCGTCGTACATGTTCTCGTACGACTTGCGCAGGCCGTCGGTGTCGCGGTCGAAGGAATAGGCGTCCTTCATGGTGAACTCGCGCCCGCGCATGATGCCGAAGCGCGGCCGGCGCTCGTCGCGGAACTTGGTCTGGATCTGGTAGAAATTGAGCGGCAGCTGCTTGTAGCTGCGGATCTCGCTGCGGGCGATGTCGGTCACCACCTCTTCCGAGGTCGGCTGCACGGCGAAGTCGCGCTCATGGCGGTCCTTCAGGCGCAGCAGTTCGGGGCCCATCTTGTCCCAGCGGCCGGTCTCCTGCCACAGCTCGGCCGGCTGGATCACCGGCATGGACATTTCCACCGCGCCGGCGCGGTTCATTTCCTCGCGCACGATGTTCTCCACCTTGCGGATCACGCGCAGCCCGATCGGCATGTAGGTGTAGATGCCGGCGCCCAGCTTCTTGATCATGCCGGCACGCATCATCAGTTTGTGCGACACGATTTCCGCGTCGGCGGGCGCTTCCTTGAGGGTGGAAATGAAGAATTGCGAGGCTTTCATCCGTAGCTTTCTCTCGAGGCCGCAACGCCTGCCCGGCGAATTCCGGTAGCGGCGGCACTGAATTGTCGCGCACGCGCCTGAAACTGCCCTTCTGCTCGGGAAAACCAGCATCCCCCCGCCAGAGCCCAGCTGCGCGCTTCCTTTATAATCAGCGTAATTCTAAAGGATTCGAGGTGCAGTCATGCTCGATCGTGAAGGCTTTCGCCCGAACGTCGGCATCATCCTCCTCAACGCACGCAACGAGGTTTTCTGGGGCAAGCGCATCGGCGAACACTCCTGGCAGTTTCCGCAAGGCGGCATCAAGTACGGCGAGACGCCGGAACAGGCCATGTACCGCGAACTGCATGAGGAAACCGGCCTGCTTCCGGAGCACGTCAGGATCGTAGGTCGCACACGCGACTGGCTGCGTTACGAGGTGCCGGACAAGTTCATCCGCCGCGAGATCCGCGGCCACTACAGGGGCCAGAAGCAAATCTGGTTCCTGCTCCGCATGGCGGGCAGGGACTGCGATATCCACCTGCGCGCCACCGACCATCCGGAGTTCGATGCCTGGCGCTGGAGCCACTACTGGGTGCCGCTGGAGGCGGTGATCGAGTTCAAGCGCGATGTCTACCAGATGGCGCTGACGGAACTGTCGCGCTTCCTGAACCGGCATCCGCGCGTGCCGCTGAGCCCCTATGGCACGCATGCGCACGGCCGCCATGGAGGCGGCCAGCGCGGCATCCCGCCCCCGGTCGCCGGCCAGTCGTCAAGGCCTGCCGCGGCCGACTGCGGCGGCGCGGCAGCACAAGAAACTGTTTCGCCGGCGGCGCCGGTTACCAACTCACGGAGTACTGATGACTAGTTGCACCGGCCCGGGCTGCCGCGGCGGCCTGACCGCTGCCGGCCTGCTGCTTGCCGCCGCCACGCTGGCGCTGGCGGGCTGCAAGACCACCGGCAAGGAGATGGCGGAAGAAGAAAGCACCTGGCTCAGCCCCTTCGCGCCCAAGACCTTCGAGGAAGCCAAGGCGATGCTGCCGGCGCCGCCGCAGGATGCCAACCTGGTGCCGTTCTCGGTGTCCGGCACCGGCACGCTGTCGTTTGCGGTGGACAGCAAGTCGGTTTCGGTGGGCAAGGACAACGTGGTGCGCTACACCGTGGTCACCACCAGCCAGAGCGGCGCCCGCAACGTGACCTTCGAAGGCATGCGCTGCGACGCCTTCGAGCGCAAGCTCTACGCCACGCTGCCCAAGGGCGCCACCGAATGGGTGCCCAACACCAGCGGCTACGGCGAGACCTGGCATCGCATGGAAACCGGCGTGCGCAACGCCTATGCTGCCACGCTGGCCATCGAGTTCTTCTGCCAGGGCCGCACGGTGGCCGGCAAGCCGGAGGACATGGTGCGCGAGCTGCAATCGCGCGCGCCCAGCCGCCGCTGAGGCGGGCGGCATCGGCATAAAAAAACGGCGGGACTGCCTGGCAGTTCCGCCGTTTTTCTTTGGCTGTTTTCGGTCGCCGCTCAGACCAGCACGAGGTTGTCGCGGTGGATCAGCTCGGGCTCGTTCAGGTGGCCCAGCACCGACTCGATCTCCGACGAAGGCTTGCGCGCGATCAGGCGCGCCTCGGCGCTCGAATAGTTGGTGATACCGCGCGCCACTTCCTTGCCCTGCGGATCGACACAGGCGATCACCTCGCCGCGGGCAAATTCGCCCTGCACCTCGACCACGCCGATCGGCAGCAGCGACTTGCCGCCGTCGGTCAGCTTCTCGACCGCGCCGTTATCGATCACCACGCGCCCGCGCAGCTGCAGGTGGTCGGCCATCCACTGCTTGCGCGCGGTGAGCCGGCCGGTCGGCGCCAGCAGCTGGGTGCCGATGGCCTCGCCCGCGGCCAGCCGCTCGAGCACGCTGGCCTCGCGCCCGGAGGCGATGGTGGTGTGCGCGCCGGACTTGGCGGCGCGCTTGGCCGCCAGGATCTTGGTCAGCATGCCGCCGCGCCCGATCGAGGTACCGGCGCCACCGGCCATCGCCTCCAGTTCGGGCGTGCCGGCCATGGCCTCGTCGACGAACTGCGCCGCCGGGTCCTTGCGCGGATCGGCGGTGTACAGGCCGCGCTGGTCGGTCAGGATTACCAGCGCGTCGCCTTCGATCAGGTTGGTGACCAGGGCGCCGAGCGTGTCGTTGTCGCCGAACTTGATTTCGTCGGTAACCACGGTGTCGTTCTCGTTGATGATCGGCACCACGCCCAGCGACAGCAGCGTCAGCAGCGTGGAACGCGCGTTCAGGTAGCGCTCGCGGTCGGCCAGGTCGGCGTGGGTCAGCAGCACCTGCGCGGTGCGGATGCCGTAGCGCGTGAACTGGCTTTCATAGACCTGCGCCAGGCCCATCTGGCCGACGGCGGCGGCGGCCTGCAGCTCGTGGATTTCCTTCGGCCGGCGCACCCAGCCCAGGCGCTGCATGCCTTCGGCGATGGCGCCGGAGCTGACCAGCACCACTTCCTTGCCCGCCACGCGCAGCCTGGCGATCTGCGATGCCCAGCGGGCGATGGCGTCGTGGTCCAGTCCCTTGCCATCGTTGGTGACCAGGCTGGAGCCGACTTTGACGACGATGCGCTTTGCCTGCGCGATGACCGATTGCATGGCGGGAATCCTGTCTCCGGAATTCGTTTCAGACCGTTGGGTTTTGATTATGCCTCGCGCTCGTCCTGGTCGACGTTGTGCAGCCGATCGTCCAGACGGATGTCCGGTTCGGCCAGCGCCGCGGCCTCTTCGGCCTTGATCGCCGCCAGATGGTCCTTGATCGCGTAGATCAGCTCGCGGCAGCCTTCGCCGGTCAGCGCCGAGATCTGGAACACCGGGCCCTTCCACTTGTAGCGCTTGAGGAAGTCCTTGACCCGTGCGGCACGCTCGTCCTCGGGCACCATGTCGAGCTTGTTCAGCACCAGCCAGCGCGGCTTGTCGTGCAAGTCCTCGTCGTACTTCTTCAGCTCGTTGACGATGGCCTTGGCCTCGGCGACCGGGTCGACCGCCTCGTCGAACGGCGCCAGGTCGACGATATGCAGCAGCAGGCCGGTGCGCTGCAGGTGGCGCAGGAACTGGTGGCCCAGGCCCGCGCCCTCGGCCGCGCCTTCGATCAGGCCCGGAATGTCGGCGACCACGAACGACTGCTCATGGTCAACGCGCACCACGCCCAGGTTGGGATGCAGCGTGGTGAACGGATAGTCCGCCACCTTGGGGCGCGCGTTGGAAATATGCGAAATGAAAGTCGACTTGCCGGCATTGGGCATGCCCAGCAGGCCGACGTCGGCCAGCACCTTCAACTCGAGCTTGAGCATGCGGCGCTCGCCCGGCTTGCCGTCCACCTGCTGGCGCGGCGCGCGGTTGGTACTGGACTTGAAATGCAGGTTGCCCCAGCCGCCCATGCCGCCTTCGGCCAGGCACACGCGCTGGCCATGCTCGGTCAGGTCGGCGATGACCTCGCCGCTATCCATATCCGTGATCAGCGTGCCGACCGGCATGCGCAGCGTGATGTCGTCGCCAGCGGCGCCATAGCAGTCGGAGCCACGGCCGTTTTCGCCGTTCCTGGCCACGTGCTTCTTGGCGTAGCGGAAGTCGATCAGGGTATTGATATTGCGGTCCGCCTGCGCGAACACGCTGCCGCCACGGCCGCCGTCGCCACCATCCGGGCCGCCGAAGGGCACAAACTTCTCGCGCCGGAACGAGGCGCTGCCATTGCCGCCGTTGCCGGCGATGGCTTCGATTCGGGCTTCGTCGATGAACTTCATGATGGGTTTTCCGTGATGGGATCGGCAGATCGGGGGCCGGCGTAGTTTACTTCGCCAGAAAAGAAAAAGCCCCGCAAGCGTTGCGGGGCCTTTCATCCTGCAAAGGCTGTTATCAGGCCGCCGGGACGACGCTGACTTGCTGCTTCTTGGCAGGGCCCTTGACGGCGAACTGCACGTGGCCGTCAACCAGGGCGAACAGCGTGTGGTCCTTGCCCACGCCGACGTTGTCGCCGGCATGCACGCGGGTACCGCGCTGGCGGATGATGATGCCGCCGGCGTTGATGGCCTGGCCACCAAACACCTTCACGCCCAGACGCTTCGATTCGGAATCACGGCCGTTCCGCGTGGAACCGCCGCCTTTTTTCTGTGCCATGTCTTACTCCTGTCGCTTTACCGGATTACGCTCGATCGATCAGGCAACGATCGCTTCGATGCGCAGTTCGGTGTAATTCTGACGATGGCCCTGACGCTTCTGGTAGTGCTTGCGACGGCGCATCTTGAAGATCTTCACCTTGTCGTGACGACCCTGGGAGATAACGGTAGCCTTGACGGAAGCCCCGCTAACCAGCGGCGTACCAAACTTGATTTGGTCGCCGGCGCCCACTGCGAGCACCTGGTCGAGCGTGATTTCTGCGCCAATGTCTGCCGGTATCTGTTCTACTTTCAGTTTTTCGCCAGCAGCAACCTTGTATTGCTTGCCGCCGGTTTTTACGACCGCGTACATTGTCGAACCTCTCGGATGTGAATAAAACGCCGAAACCGCGCGATGCGGCCCGGTTATCTCCCACCGGCAAGGACCCGCAAGGCGAGCGACTACCGGAGGAAACCGGGAATTGTAAACGAGATCGGGGAAAACTGCAAAGAAAACAGGCACATAGCCTGTGAGCGGCGCGGTCGGCACAATCGGCGGCCGCCCAGCTCAGGTCAGATCGGCGAGAAGGAACCCCGCCAGTGCGGCAAACGCCACCCACCACGCGGTGCGGCGCAGCTGGCGACGGGATACGGGCTTGTCCATGTCCGCATTATAGTTGCGCCGGTCACCGACGCCGCTGCGCGCATACCCTGAGCCGCCTACCTGCCCACCCGCGGCAAGAATGCGGGGCATGCGTAGAACGCCGCGTGCTTCGCATATAATCGTCCGGTTTTGCGTAACGGTGATCATCTTGTCCCAGCCTTCCGCCACTGCCTTGCTTGCCCCGGTCGCTGCAGACATGCGCGCGGTTGATGCTGTCATCCGCCAGCGGCTGTCTTCCGAAGTCCCCCTGATCGAACAGATCGGTGAATACATCATCGGTGCCGGCGGCAAGCGCCTGCGCCCGGTGATCCTGCTGCTGACGGCGCGCGCGCTGGGTTATGACGGCAACCGGCACCACGAGCTGGCCGCCGTCGTCGAGTTCATCCACACCGCCACGCTGCTGCACGACGACGTCGTCGACGAATCCGAGCTGCGCCGCGGCCGCGACACCGCCAACGCGGTGTTCGGCAATGCCGCCAGCGTGCTGGTTGGCGACTTCCTCTACTCGCGCGCGTTCCAGATGATGGTCGATGCCGGCAGCATGCGCATCATGGAGATCCTGTCCAACGCGACCAACGTGATCGCCGAGGGCGAAGTGCTGCAGCTGCTGAACATGCACGATCCGGATGTCACCATCGAGCGCTACCTGCAGGTGATCCGCTACAAGACCGCCAAGCTGTTCGAGGCCGCCGCCCAGCTGGGCGCGGTGCTGGCCGGCGCCGACGCGCAGATGGAAGAAGCCGCCGCCGAATACGGCCGCCGCATCGGCACCGCCTTCCAGCTGATCGACGACATGCTGGACTACACCGCCAGCGCCGAGCAGATGGGCAAGAACGCCGGCGACGACCTGCGCGAAGGCAAGCCCACGCTGCCGCTGCTGCATCTGCTGGAGCACGGTACCGCGGAGCAGCGCCAGCTGGCGCGCGACGCCATCGTGCAGGGCGGCACCGAGCACTTCGACGCGGTCTTCGCGGCCATCCACGCCAGCGGCGCGCTCGAGGTCACCTTCGAGGCCGCGCGCCAGGAAGCGGAAGCCGCCGAGCGGGCCGCGCAGCAATTCCCGGATTCCGCGCTGAAGGAAACGCTGATCCAGCTCTGCGCGTTCTCGCTGCAGCGGCAGTCGTAAGGGATGCTTCACCCCTCTTCCATTTCAGGAAAAACGCTGTTATAGTTACCTTCTTTGCTGCTGACGCCCAGCGACGGCAAGCAAAAACAAATCGGGGTGTAGCTTAGCCTGGTAGAGCGCTACGTTCGGGACGTAGAGGCCGGAGGTTCGAATCCTCTCACCCCGACCAGATTTAAGAAAAAGCCGAATCAACGAAAGTTGATTCGGCTTTTTGTCTTTCTGCCCTCCCGATCCTCATGGCCACCCCTGCCCCCGCGCAAGTAGGGTTGCGCCCGTGTCGCGCAAACGCAAACACGTCCCGCCATCGCCTTTACAAAAAGTGACCCCAGCGGCAAACTGCCCCGATCCCAGGACGTGAACCGTATCGTCCGTCCGTGGCCGGCGGCCACTGTCCAACCACTGCGCACCTGTCATGACACTCGGACTTGCCCTGGCCCAGAGCCGGCGTATCGCGCCCGCCCTGCTTGCTCAGCTGGAGCAGGCCGCCCGTGAAAAGCAGTCGCAGCTGATCGACGAGATCGTCGGCAGCGGCACCATGAGCGCGCACGACCTGGCGGTGTTTGCCGCGGACAAGTACCAGCTGCCGCTGCTCGACCTGAACCAGTACAACCTGACCAAGGTGCCGCCGGGGCTGGCGGGCAACCGCGAATTCCATGCGCACCGCCTGCTGCCGCTGGGCCGCCGCGAAAACCGGCTGGTGCTCGGGCTGTCCGATCCGTCCAACCAGGCCGGCCTGGACGCGATCAAGGAAAAGTACAAGGTGCCGGTCGAAGCGGTGGTGGTCGAGCACGACAAGCTGATGAAGCACGTGCGCTCCGCCGGCGAGGCGCTGGGCACGCTGAAGAACATCTCGCCGGTGCAGGCCGAGCGCAAGATGATCGAGTACGACCCGGTGGCGGCCGCCGGCGCGCAGCGCAACCGCACTGCCGCCGATGCCATCGACGACGCGCCCGTGGTGCGCTTCCTGCAGAAGCTGCTGACCGAAGCCTTCCACCGCGGCGCGTCCGACCTGCATTTCGAGCCGTTCGAGACCTTCTACCGGATCCGCTTCCGCGTGGACGGCGTGCTGCAGGAGGTGGCAAGGCCACCGCTGGATATCCGCGACAAGATTGCCACCCGCATCAAGGTGCTGTCCCGGCTGGATATTTCTGAAAAGCGCGTGCCGCAGGACGGCCGCATGAAGCTGCTGATCGCGCTGCCCAAGGATCCGAAGGACAACAAAGACAGCAAGGACGCGAAGGATCCCAAGGACAAGGACGCCAGGGAAACGGTCGAGAAAGCCGTCGATTTCCGCGTCTCGACGCTGCCGACGCTGTTCGGCGAGAAGATCGTGATGCGGATCCTGGAATCGTCGACCGACAAGCTCGACATCGACCAGCTCGGCTACGAGGCGCAACAGAAGGCGCTGCTGCTGGACGTGATCAAGCGTCCGTACGGCATGGTGCTGGTGACCGGCCCCACCGGCAGCGGCAAGACGGTGTCGCTGTACACCTTCCTGAACCTGCTGAACCAGGGCGACATCAATATCTCGACCGCAGAGGACCCGGCCGAAATCCAGCTGCCCGGCATCAACCAGGTCAACGTCAACGACAAGGCCGGCCTGACCTTTGCCGCGGCGCTGCGTTCGTTCCTGCGGCAGGATCCGGACGTCATCATGGTCGGCGAAATCCGCGACCTGGAAACCGCCGATATCTCGATCAAGGCCGCGCAGACCGGCCACCTGGTGCTGTCGACGCTGCACACCAATGACGCCCCCACCACGCTGACGCGGCTGATGAACATGGGCGTGGCGCCGTTCAACATCGCTTCCAGCGTGCTGATGATCACGGCGCAGCGGCTGGCGCGCCGGCTGTGCACATGCAAGCGCGCCGGCGAGCTGCCGCGCGAGACGCTGCTGGATGCCGGCTTTCGCGAACACGACCTGGACGGCAGCTGGCAGCCCTACCATCCGGTCGGGTGCGAGCGCTGCAACGGCAGCGGCTACAAGGGCCGCTGCGGTATCTACCAGGTCATGCCGATCACCGAGGCCATGCAGCAGATCATCCTGTCGCACGGCACCGCCCTGCAGATCGCCGAGCAGGCGCGCAAGGATGGCGTGCTATCGTTGCGCGAAGCCGGGCTGCTGAAGGTCAGGGCGGGCGTCACGTCACTCGAAGAGGTGCTGGCGACCACGAATACGTAGCAACTGAGTCAAGTCACAACGTAAATACAAGACGTACCAGAAGCGTCATTTACACCGGGGGTCAACAACATGGCGACGCGCGCACCAGCGGCGGGCGCCCGGACGGCAGCACCGTCGCGGGCAAAATCAGGCAAGGGGCGCAAGGCCCCCACCCAGTACATCTTCGAATGGGAAGGCAAGGACCGCAAGGGCAAGACCTTCACCGGCGAGCTGCGCGCGGAGAGCCAGGCCGAGGTCACCGCCACGCTGCGCAAGCAGGGCCTGACCATCGTCAAGCTCAAGAAGCGCAAGGCCGCGCGCGGGCGCAAAATCACCGAGAAGGACATCGCCTACTTCACCCGGCAGCTGTCGACCATGCTCAAGGCGGGGATTCCGCTGCTGCAGTCGATCGACATCATCGCGCGCGGGCACGCCAATCCCAACTTTACCCAGCTGCTGTCCGAGATCCGCTTCGATATCGAATCGGGCAGCAGCATGGCGGCGGCATTCCGGCGACAGCCGAAGTACTTCGACACGCTCTACTGCAACCTGATCGATGCCGGCGAACAGGGCGGTATCCTCGATGCGTTGCTGGAGCGCCTGTCGCTCTACATGGAAAAGACCATCGCGCTGAAGGGCCAGATCAAGTCGGCGATGATCTATCCGATCGCGGTGCTGACGGTGGCCTTTGCCGTCACCGTGATCCTGATGCTGTTCGTGATCCCGGCGTTCAAGGGCGTGTTCTCCAGCTTCGGTGCCAACCTGCCCGCGCCGACGCTGCTGGTGATCGCGATCTCGGACTTTTTCGTGCAGTACTGGTACCTGGTCATCGGCGCGCCCGTGGCCGGCATCACGTTCTACCTGCGGGCGCGCAAGAAGTCGGAGAAGGTGCAGCGCTGGTCCGACCGCGCGCTGCTGAAGCTGCCGATCTTCGGCAGCCTGTTCCGCAAGGCGGTGATTGCGCGCTGGACGCGTACGCTGGCGACCATGTTCGCCGCCGGCACGCCGCTGGTGGAGTCGATGGAGTCGGTGGCGGGCGCCGCCGGCAACTGGGTCTACTACGACGCCACGCGCGAGATCGAACAGTCGGTGCGCATCGGTACCAGCCTGACCAACGCCATGCAGGCCACGCACGTGTTCGACAACATGGTGCTGCAGATGACGCAGATCGGCGAAGAATCCGGCGCGCTCGACAACATGCTGCTGAAGGTGGCCGAGTTCTACGAGCGCGAGGTCGACGACGCGGTGGCCGCCATCTCCAGCCTGATCGAACCGATCATCATCGTGGTGCTGGGCGTGCTGATCGGCGGCATGGTGGTGGCGATGTACCTGCCGATCTTCAAGCTGGGACAGGTGGTGTAAGCGATGGCGCTGGCGTATTCCGTTTCGCCGTTTCCCGCCGGCAGCGGGCAGTTGCTGCAGGCACTGGCGGCGCTGCCGCCTGCCTTCATGGTGGCGGTGACGGCCGTGCTGGGTCTGGTGGTGGGCAGTTTCCTCAACGTGGTGATCCACCGGCTGCCGCGCATGATGGAGCGCGAGGAAGCCAACTATATCGCCGAGCTGCGCGGCGATCCGCTGCCCTACCCCGCCCGCTACAACCTGATGGTGCCGCGCTCGGCCTGTCCGCACTGCGGCCACGCGATCGCGCCCTGGGAAAACGTGCCGGTGCTGAGTTGGCTGGCGCTGCGCGGGCGCTGCTCGGCCTGCAAGACCCGGATCAGCGCGCGCTATCCGCTGGTGGAGCTGGCCTGCGGCGTGCTGAGCGGGCTGGTGGCGTGGCGCTTCGGCCCTGGCGTGCAGACATTGGCGGCGCTGGTGCTGGTCTGGGCGCTGCTGGCGCTGACCCTGATCGATGCCGACACCCAGCTGCTGCCGGACCAGATCACGCTGCCGCTGCTGTGGCTGGGACTGGTGCTGAACCTGGGCGGGTTGTTCGTGCCGCTGGCCGATGCCGTGATCGGTGCCGCCGCCGGCTACCTGGTGCTGTGGGCGGCGTACTGGCTGTTCCGGCTGGTGCGTGGCAAGGAAGGCATGGGTTTCGGCGACTTCAAGCTGATGGCGGCACTCGGCGCGTGGTTTGGCTGGCAGGCGCTGCCGGCGCTGGTGCTGCTGTCATCGGTGGCCGGCGTGGTGTTCGGGCTGGCCAGCATCGCGCTGCGCCGGCAGGATCGCGACACGCCCTTCCCCTTCGGCCCCTTTATCGCGCTGGCGGGCCTGGTGGTGCTGGTGTTCGGCTCCCGTGTGCTGCCGCTGACCGTACTGCCGTGAAGCTGGTATTGTGACGGCAACATCGTCAACTGGCCTTCACGGCATCCCCACATGCTGGAAATCGGACTGACCGGCGGCATCGGCAGCGGCAAGACCCGCGTGGCCGACATGTTCGCCGCGCGCGGCGCCGCGATCATCGATACCGACCTGCTCGCCCATCAGATCACCGCCCCGGGCGGGCGTGCCATCCCGGCGCTGGTCGAGGCCTTCGGGACCGAATGCCTGCGCCCTGACGGCGCCATGGATCGCGACGCGATGCGCGCGCTGGTGTTCGCCGACCCGGCCGCCAAGGCGCGCCTCGAAGGCATCACCCATCCGCTGATCCGCGCGCTGACCAACGAGCATGCGCAAGCGGTCCGCGACGCCGGCGAGCATCCTTACCTGATCTACGTGGTGCCGCTGCTGGTCGAGTCCGGCTCATGGCGCGAGCGCGTGGGCCGGGTGCTGGTGGTCGACTGCACGGAAGACACCCAGGTGGCGCGCGTGATGGCGCGCAACGGCTTCAGCCGCGAACAGGTGCAGGCGATCATGGCCAGGCAGGCAACGCGGCGCGCGCGGCTGGCATGTGCCGACGACGTCATCGACAACGACGGGCCGGTCGATGCGCTGGTGGCACAGGTGGACCGCCTCGACCGCTATTACCGCGAACTGTCGGCGTCCGGAAAGGTCCATCCCGAAGCTGGCGCATGATGCGCGGGCACGGCCCGGCGGCACGCGGCGAACGCGCGTCCGACGTTGTCCTCGGCCCGGGTCTCGCATAGAATGCGCTGGAACATGCCGGGAAATCGCCGCATACTGCGGGCATTGGACACCGCGGATCACTCCGACACAGTCCACCCAGCCCCTTCCGGCGTTCCCCGGGCCACATTCCGCACCGGGCCTGCTCCTCACACGGGGCCCGCCCGGCGCCCTGCACGGACATAGCACTTGATTCTGTACGAATACCCTTTCAACGAACGCATCAGGACACTCCTGCGCCTGGAGGACCTGTTCGATCGGCTGGAATACTTCCTCGGCCAGGATCATCCCCAGCAGCACCATGTCGCGCTGACCACGCTGTTCGAGATCATCGACGTAGCGGGCCGCGCCGACCTCAAGACCGACCTGATCAAGGAACTGGAACGCCAGCGCCAGGCGCTGGCGCCGCTGCGCGCCAACCCGCAGATCGACCAGGAAGCCCTGGACAGCGTGATCGGCGAGATCGAGCAGGGCATCACCATGCTCAACCAGACCGTGGGCAAGGCCGGGCAGCTGCTGACCGACAACGAGTGGCTGACCAGCATCCGCAGCCGTGCCATCATTCCCGGCGGCACCTGCGAGTTCGACCTGCCTGCCTACTACGCGTGGCAGCATCGCCCCGCTGAGGATCGCCGCGCCGATATCCTGAAGTGGGCGCGCCCGCTGGTGTCGCTGCGCATGGGCACCACCATCGTGCTGCGCCTGCTGCGCGAAGCCGGCCAGAGCGGCAAGGTCATCGCCACCGGCGGCAGCTACCAGCAGATGCTGTCCGGGCGCAGCTACCAGTTGATGCAGGTGTGGCTGGATGACTCGCTGCTGGCCTTCATCCCGGAAATGAGCGCGAACAAGTACATGCTGTGGGTGCGTTTCACGCAGCAGGACGGCGACCTGCGGCCGCGCTCGGTCGATGCCGATATCCCGTTCCTGCTGAAACTCTGCAATTTCTGAAGCCTGAGTCTGAAGCCATGCCCGCTGTAGTCAAATGCCCCACCTGCGGCACCGAGGTGGCCTGGGTGCCCGACAACAAGTTCCGCCCGTTCTGTTCCGAGCGCTGCAAGCAGATCGACCTCGGCGCCTGGGCGTCCGAAAAGTACGTAATTGGCGGCAAGCCGGGCGAGACGCCCTCGCCTGACCTGCCTGACGACGAGGACGACTGACGTAATCGCCTTCGCCGCACAGTCCGCTCAGTGCGCCGCCGCCAGTACGCGGCGGTAGAACCCCACGCACACCAGCACGAAGACCGCCAGGCCCAGCCACACGCCGTCGATCGGCGCAATCACGGGCGCCGCGGCCGCGGGTATGTCAGGCCAAGCCGGCCCAGGGTCTGTGCCCTAGGCTTCTTCGCCCAGCCATTCGACCACCGGAATGGTGGCCGGCAGCAGCGGCGCGACCGTCACGGGCACCGTCTGCCAGGAAAAGGCCTGGCCTTCGCGGCCGACCGGGTCACCGCGCCAGGCAGTGACCTTGCAGAAATGCAGCCGCACATAGGCGTGCGGGTAGTCGTGCTCGAGCACATGCCAGCGCTCGCACGCGGTAATGTCCAGCCCCAGCTCCTCATGCAGCTCGCGGGCGAGCGCAGCTTCCACGGTCTCCCCTGGCTCGAGCTTGCCGCCGGGGAATTCCCAATAGCCCTCGTACGGCTTGCCCGCGGGGCGCTGCGCCAGCAGGAAGCGGCCATCCGGCTGCACCATCACGCCGACGGCGACTTCGGTGACCTTGCGCGGCGGGTTGCCGGCGGTCTCCGCGGGCTTGTCCATGGCCGCGCTCATGCCTTGTCGTTCCCCGGCACGTCGGCGATGTACGGCTGGCCATGCTTGCCGCCCCAGTCGCGCGCGAACTGCCACGCCACGCGGCCCGAGCGCGAGCCGCGCTCCAGCGCCCACACCAGCGCGTCGCCGCGCGCGGCGGCGATGTCTTCGTCGGTGCAGCCGAAGTGCCTGAGCCAGTGGCCGACGATCGCCAGGTACTCGTCCTGCTTGGGCGGGTAGAACGACAGCCACAGCCCGAAGCGCTCGGACAGCGAGATCTTCTCTTCGACCACTTCGCCAGGATGGATCTCGCCGTCGTCGGTGTGGCGGTAGGTTTCGTTGTCCTTCATGTACTCCGGCAGCAGGTGCCGGCGGTTGGACGTGGCGTAGATCAGCACGTTGTCCGACTGCGCCGCGACCGAGCCGTCCAGCGCCGACTTCAGCGACTTGTAGCCCGACTCGCCTTCCTCGAACGACAGGTCGTCGCAGAAGATGACAAAGCGCTCGGGCCGGGTCGAGACCAGCTCGACGATATCGCCGAGGTCGCCCAGGTCATCCTTGTCGACCTCCACCAGCCGCAGCCCGTCCTTGACGAAGGCATTCAGGCAGGCCTTGATCAGCGACGACTTGCCGGTGCCGCGCGCGCCGGTCAGCAGCACGTTGTTGGCCGGCAGCCTGTTCACGAACTGGCGCGTGTTGGCGACGATGGCGTCCTTCTGGCGCTCGATGTTCTTCAGGTCGTCCAGGTGGATTGGCGGCAGCTGGCGCACCGGCTGCAGGTAGCCGATATTACCGAACAGGCTCTGGCGCTTGCGCCAGCGGAACGCTACCGCCTCCTGCCAGTCCGCGTCGTTCAGTTGCGGCGGCAGCCATTGTTCGAGGCGTGAGAGGAAGTTGTCGAGGCGGGCGGCGAGGTCGGACATGGCGGGGCGGAGAATGAATTCTTGCGCCCTGCCCGCGTGCGCGGGCAGGATGGAACGGGCTCAGGAACGGTAGTCGGCGTTGATCGACACGTAGTCGTGCGACAGGTCGCAGGTCCACACCGTGGCTTCGGCATTGCCGCGGCCCAGCGCGATGCGCACCGTGATCTCGGCCTGCTTCATCACGCGCTGGCCGTCTTCCTCGCGATAGTCGGGATTGCGGCCGCCGTCGCGGGCGACCCAGACATCGTCCAGCCACAGGTTGACGCGGCCGACATCGAGGTCGTCCACGCCGGCGTAGCCCACCGCGGCCAGGATGCGGCCCAGGTTGGGGTCCGAGGCGTAGAACGCAGTCTTGACCAGCGGCGAATGCGCGACCGCATAGGCGATCTGGCGGCACTCGGCCACGTCCTTGCCGCCTTCGACCCGGATGGTCATCAGCTTGGTCGCGCCTTCGCCGTCGCGCACGATCATCTGCGCCAGCTCTTGCGCCAGGCCGGTCACGGCATCGCGCAGCGCTTCGAAGGCCGGGCCTTCGGCACGGTCGACCACGGCACCGGACTTGCCCGAGGCGATCAGCACGAACGAATCGTTGGTCGAGGTATCGCCGTCGATGGTGATGCTGTTGAACGAGTGATCGGCGGCGTGCGTCACCAGTCCCTGCAGTACCGGCTGCGCCACGGCGGCGTCCATGGCGATAAAGCCCAGCATGGTCGCCATGTTCGGGCGGATCATGCCGGCGCCCTTGCTGATGCCCGACAGCGTCACGGTCTTGCCGTCGATCTGCACCGTGCGCGACGCGACCTTGGGCTGCGTGTCGGTGGTCATGATGGCTTCCGCCGCGGCCAGCCAGTTGTCGGCCCTGGCATTGGCGATGGCGGCGGGCAGCCCTGCCAGCAGGCGGTCCATCGGCAACTGCTCGAGGATCACGCCGGTCGAGAACGGCAGCACCTGGTCGGCGCTGATGCCCAGCTGCGCCGCCAGCGCGTCGCAGGTGGCGCGGGCATTGGCCAGGCCCTGCTCGCCGGTACCGGCGTTGGCATTGCCGGTGTTGACCACCAGGGCGCGGATGCCCTTGCCCGACTTGTCCGCGGCAGCGAGGTGCTCCCGGCACACCTGCACCGGCGCGGCGCAGAAGCGGTTGCTGGTGAAGACGCCGGCCACGGTGCTGCCTTCGGCCACGCGCACCACCAGCACGTCCTTGCGGTTGGCCTTGCGGATGCCCGCCTCGGCCCAGCCGAGCTCCACGCCGGCGACGGATTTCAGGTTCTCTGCCTGGGGCAGCGGAAGATTGACGGGCATGTAGGACTCCTCGATGTTCCTGCTCGCGACTTGCTTGTCATCAGACGAACATGCCCGCGAGGGGCGGGCATGTTCGTTTCCTGTTGCGTCACGCCCCGCGCTGCGGGACCGACGTCATACCGGGCCCCCGGCGCGGCTCAGTTCAGCTGAGCTTGCCGTGGCACTGCTTGAACTTCTTGCCCGAGCCGCACGGGCACGGATCGTTGCGGCCGACCTTGGGCATGCCCGCCAGCGCCAGTTCGGCGGCGGCCATGGCAGTGCCGGTGCGCTGCGACGGCGCTTCCTCGACCGGCTCGCGGCCTTCGGCGAACTCGTCGTGCTTGTACTGCACGTTCTCCAGGTGCGACAGGCCTTCCTCGATCTCCTCGGAAGCCTGTTCCAGTTCCTCCGGCGACTGGATCTGCACGTTGAAGGTCACGCGGGTGACTTCGTTCTTGATCACGTCCAGCAGGCGCGCGAACAGCTCGAACGACTCGCGCTTGTACTCCTGCTTGGGATCCTTCTGCGCATAGCCGCGCAGGTGGATGCCCTGGCGCAGGTGGTCCAGCGCGGCCAGGTGTTCGCGCCAGTGCGTGTCGATGCTCTGCAGCATGACCGAGCGCTCGAAGCCGGCGAACGACTCGCGCCCGACCATCGCGACCTTGCCGTCGTAGCGTTCGGTCGCCGCCTTCATGATCAGGTTGAGCAGCTCTTCGTCCTCGATGCTCTGCGCGCCCTCGATGGTCTGCGCCAGCGGCACTTCCAGGCCCCAGTCCTCGCGCAGGCGCGCTTCCAGGCCGGCGATGTTCCACTGCTCTTCCATGGTGTCGGCCGGCACGTGGTCGCGGAACAGCTCGACCAGCACGCTTTCGCGCAGGTTGGCGACCATCTCGCCGACGTCATTGGCTTCGAGCACGTCGTTGCGCAGCTTGTAGATTTCCTTGCGCTGGTCGTTGGCGACGTCGTCGTACTGCAGCAGCTGCTTGCGGATATCGAAGTTGCGGCCTTCCACCTTGCGCTGCGCCGATTCGATCGAGCGCGTGACGATGCCGGCCTCGATCGGCTCGCCTTCGGGCATCTTCAGGCGCTCCATGATCGCGCGCACGCGGTCGCCGGCAAAGATGCGCAGCAGCTGGTCGTCCAGCGACAGGTAGAAGCGCGACGAACCCGGGTCGCCCTGGCGGCCGGCGCGGCCGCGCAGCTGGTTGTCGATACGGCGCGATTCATGGCGCTCGGTGCCGACGATATGCAGGCCGCCGGCGGCCTTGACCTGCTCGTGCAGCGACTGCCATTCGTCCTCGAGCTGCTGGATGCGCGCGGCCTTGTCGGCGTCGGACAGGTTCGGGTCCGCTTCGATAAAGCCCGACTGCTTTTCCACGTTGCCGCCCAGCACGATGTCGGTACCGCGACCGGCCATGTTGGTGGCGATGGTGATCATCTTGGGACGGCCGGCCTGCGCCACGATCTCGGCTTCGCGGGCGTGCTGCTTGGCGTTGAGCACCTGGTGCGGCAGCTGTTCGCGCTCGAGCAGGCCCGACAGGTATTCAGAAGTCTCGATCGAGGTGGTACCCACCAGCACCGGCTGGCCGCGCTCGTAGCAGTCGCGGATATCGCGCACCACGGCGTCGTAGCGCTCCTTGCCGGTCTTGTAGATCTGGTCCTGCTGATCCTTGCGCTGGGCCGGGCGGTTGGTCGGGATCACCACCACTTCGAGGCCATAGATCTCCTGGAACTCGTACGCCTCGGTATCGGCCGTGCCGGTCATGCCGGCCAGCTTGGTGTACATGCGGAAGTAGTTCTGGAAGGTGATGGTCGCCAGCGTCTGGTTCTCTTGCTGGACGGTCACGCCTTCCTTGGCCTCGACGGCCTGGTGCAGGCCGTCGGACCAGCGCCGGCCGGTCATCAGGCGGCCGGTGAATTCGTCGACGATCACGACTTCGTCGTTCTGCACCACGTAGTGCTGGTCGCGATGGAACAGGCTGTGCGCGCGCAGGGCGGCGTACAGGTGGTGCATCAGCGTGATGTTCTGCGGCGCGTACAGCGACTCGCCCTCGCCGATCAGGCCCTGCTGCGCCAGGATTTCTTCGGCCTTCTCGTGGCCGGCCTCGGTCAGGTAGACCTGGTGGCCCTTCTCGTCGACGTAGTAGTCGCCCGGCTTCTCGACGCCGGTGCCGTCGGCCTTCTCTTCGCCGATCTGGCGCTCGAGCAGCCTGGGGATGCCGTTCATGCGCTGGTACAGGTCGGTCTGGTTCTCGGCCTGGCCCGAGATGATCAGCGGGGTGCGCGCCTCGTCGATCAGGATCGAGTCCACTTCATCGACGATGGCGTAGTTCAGCGGCCGCTGCACCCGCTGCGACGGGTCGTAGACCATGTTGTCGCGCAGGTAGTCGAAGCCGAACTCGTTGTTGGTGCCGTAGGTGATGTCGGCGTTGTACGCAGCCTGCTTCTCGTCATGCGCCATCTGCGACAGGTTCACACCCACCGACAGGCCCAGGTAGTTGTACAGGCGGCCCATCCACTCGGCATCGCGCTGCGCCAGGTAGTCGTTGACCGTCACCACGTGCACGCCCTTGCCGGTGATGGCATTCAGGTACACGGCCAGCGTCGCGGTCAGCGTCTTGCCCTCGCCGGTGCGCATTTCGGCGATCTTGTTGTCGTTCAGCACCATGCCGCCGATCAGCTGCACGTCGAAGTGGCGCATCTTCATGACGCGCTTGCTGGCCTCGCGGCACACGGCGAAAGCCTCGGGCAGCAGCGCTTCGAGCGACTCGCCGCCGGCGTGGCGCTGCCGGAAGGTCTCGGTCATGCCGCGCAGGTCGTCGTCCGAGAGTTGCTCGAACTTCGGCTCCAGCGCATTGATCTGCGCCACCGTGCGGCGGTATTGTTTGATCAGCCGCTCATTGCGGCTGCCGAAGACTTTCTTGAGAAGGCCCGTGATCATCGATTGCTTTCACCTGCGCGGGACCGGATTGACGCCCCTGGTAAGCGGGCTCCCCGGCGGCCGGGCGAGGAATGGATAGATTGGCGCGAAACGCCGAGTTTATCATGTGCCGGGGTCACGGCCGGAACGCGCGCCGGGCCTTGCCGTGCAAGGCTGCGAATGCCAGACACCGGCCAGCGCGGGCCGACCCCGCCCCCTGCCTGCAGCAGTTTGGGGCGGGTGCGGGTGCTTCAATCCTTTCCGCCCCGGGCAGCCCCGCCGCCCCTTGCTAGAATGCAGCCATGCGCCGCTTCACCCACCACGCCCTGCAGACCGCTGCCGCCAAGCCGCTCAATGACTGGCTGGCCAAGTCCGGCCCGGTTTCCGGGCTGATGCAGACCGCGCGCCAGCTGTCCGTGCTGGAGGCCGAAGTGCTGTCGCTGCTGCCCCCCGGCATGCGCGCCGGCATTGCCGTGGCCGGGGTCAAGCGCGACGCCGTCGACGCAAACGGCCAGGTGCTGCTGTTGCTGGCGGCACACGGCGCGGCCGCGGCGCGGGTGCGGCAGGTGGTGCCGACGCTGCTGGGACGGCTGCAGCAGCGCGGCTCGCAGATCACCGCGATCCGGGTGCGGGTGCAGCCCGAGGTGCAGCGCCACGCGGACTGGGACACCGGTCCGGTCGAGCGCAAGCGCACCAGCGGGCAGATGACGCCGACCGGCCTTGCCAGCCTGGACCAGCTCGCGCGCACGCTGCCCGATTCGCCGCTGCGCGACGCGCTCAAGACGCTGCTCTCGCATCACCGCTGAGCGGCCGACGGCGATTTCCGGACAAACAAGAAAGCCGACCCCCGGGTCGGCTTTCTCGTTGCGTGGCGGGCAGGTGGCCCGGCTCAGGCAAAGGCCGGCTGCGCCTGCGGCAGGAAGGCAGCGGGCGCTTCCTCGACACGGTCGAAGGTGACCAGTTCATAGGCCTCCTGGTCCGCCAGCAGCGCGCGCAGCAGCTGGTTGTTCAGGCCGTGGCCCGACTTGTGCGCGACATAGGACCCGATCAGCGGATGGCCGACCACATACAGGTCGCCGATGGCATCGAGGATCTTGTGGCGCACGAATTCATCGCCATAGCGCAGTTCCTCGTTGTTCAGCATGCGGTGCTCGTCCAGCACGATGGCGTTGTCCAGGCTGCCGCCGCGCGCCAGGCCCATCTCGCGCAGCGCTTCCACCTCATGGGCAAAGCCGAAGGTGCGGGCCCTGGCGATCTCACGCACGTAGCTGGTGTCGCCGAAGTCGATCGAGAAGGTCTGGCCGGTCTTGTCGACCGCCGGATGACGGAAGTCGATGGTGAACGCCAGCTTGAAGCCGAAGAACGGCTCGAGCCGCGCGAACTTGTCGCCTTCGCGAACTTCCACCGGCTTCTTGACGCGGATAAAGGTCTTCAGCGCGTTCTGTTCTTCAATGCCGGCCGACTGCAGCAGGAACACGAAGGACGCGGCGCTGCCGTCCATGATCGGGATTTCCTCGGCGTCGACGTCGACATAGAGGTTGTCGATGCCCAGGCCGGCGCATGCCGACATCAGGTGCTCGACGGTCGAAACGCGCGCGCCATCCTTCTGCAGCACCGACGCCAGGCGCGTGTCGCCGATGGCCGAAGCGGCCACGGGAATCTCGACGGCCTCGGGCAGGTCGACGCGGGTAAAGACGATGCCGGTGTCGGCGGCTGCGGGACGCAGGGTCAGCGTGACCTTGCGGCCGGAGTGCAGGCCGATGCCAACCGTCTTCACCAGGGATTTGATCGTGCGCTGTTTGAGCATGACAGCCTCAACTATTATAAAAATCTATCGTGGTGCTTTTTTTGATTAAGCGATTTTACCACCACCTGGAAGGTGGTGCAGCCGGGTTTTGTTTCCGGCTGTTAACACCGCATTAAGATGTTGCGAATAATCCACGTTTACCCGGATGACTGTGTCAGCCGCGCAACGCAGCCAGCACGGCGTCGGCGCTGCTGACGCGGAATTCGCCGGGCGCCTCCACGTCGAGCCGGGTCACCACACCATCGTCGATCACCATGGCATAGCGCTTGGAGCGCACGCCCATGCCGCGCGCGCCCAGGTCCTGGTCCAGGCCCAGCGCACGCGTCCATTCGGCGCTGCCGTCGGCCATCATGCGTACCGCGCCGGCGACCTGCTGTTCGCGGCCCCACGCGCCCATGACGAAGGCGTCGTTGACCGACACGCACCACACTTCATCGACGCCGGCGGCGCGCAGGTCTGCGGCATGCGTCACGAAGCCCGGCACATGCTTGGCCGAGCAGGTCGGCGTGAACGCGCCGGGCAGCCCGAACACCACGATCTTGCGCCCGCGCACCAGGTCGGCGACGCGGAAGGCGTTGGGTCCGAGCGAGCAGCCCTCGCTCTCGGTTTCGATGAATTCCTGCAGGGTGGCGTCCGGGACGCGGGAACCGACGGTAATCATGGGGCGAAGTCTCTGGGTTGTCTGAAGGATAGGACGGATGGCGGCCGGCTGCGCCGCAGCGGCGCGGCAGCGTGCCGGTTCAACAATCCGGACAGCGATCCGGACAGCGTTCCGGGTAGTGTTCCGTACTGCGGGCAACCCCAAGATCATAGGCGCCGCGCCGGCGATGCAAAAGCCGGATCACATCCGGTCGCATTCGATACACCTTGCTACAAAGACGTCCGCGCGACGCACCTGTGGGTGCGCCGCGCGGACGGCGAGACATCCCGACCGGGAAGGCGGGAAACCAGTCCGGGGAGGCGGCCAGCGGCACGCCCTGCCCGGCGACGGGATGCAGGTTGTGGCGGACGATGCGCCGTTGCGGCAGGCGGCGCGGCGCCGCCGGCTGCCTGCCGGGTCACGTCAGTCCATGCAAGGCACGCGCGGATAGGGAGCGCGCGTGCATCGCGACAAGGCGACGCGATCCGTCAGGCGGCCGGTGGAGGCACCGATGCCGAGCCGTCCGGCGCTCAGTCTGCCTGCTTGCGCAGGAAGGCCGGAATATCGTACGTGTCCACACCCTTTTCCTGCAGCGCCGCCACGTGGGCCGACGCCGATTCGCGCGAGCTGCGCCATACCGCCGGCGTGTCCAGGTTGCTGTAGTCCGGCGAGCTGTGCTGCGCAGCGGTGGCGGCCATGTTGGCCATCATCTGCACCGGCATGTTGTCCGTGCCGGTCTTCAGCAGCGTCATCGGCTGCTGCTTCTTGGCCGAGCGGCCCAGGCCGGTCGCGACCACGGTCACGCGCAGCGCATCGCTCATCGAATCGTCGTACACCGTACCGAAGATCACGGTCGCGTCTTCCGCGGCGTAGCTGCGGATGGTGTTCATGACTTCCTTGGTTTCCGACAGCTTCAGCGAACGGCTGGCGGTGATGTTGACCAGCACGCCGCGCGCGCCGGACAGGTCCACGCCTTCCAGCAGCGGGCTGGCAACGGCCTGCTCGGCCGCCAGGCGGGCGCGGTCCACGCCCGACACGGTGGCCGTCCCCATCATGGCCTTGCCCTGCTCGCCCATCACCGTCTTCACGTCTTCGAAGTCGACGTTCACCAGGCCGTCAACGTTGATGATCTCGGCAATGCCGGCCACCGCGTTGTGCAGCACGTCGTCGGCGCACTGGAAGCATGCGTCCATCTCGGCGTCGTCGCCCATCACTTCGAACAGCTTTTCGTTCAGCACCACGATCAGCGAGTCGACGCTCGATTCCAGCTCGCTGGAGCCATGCTCGGCCACCTTGGCGCGGCGCGCGCCTTCGAAGTCGAACGGCTTGCTGACCACGCCCACGGTCAGGATGCCCATTTCCTTGGCAACCTGCGCCACGATCGGCGCGGCACCGGTACCGGTACCGCCGCCCATGCCGGCAGTGATGAAGACCATGTGCGCGCCGCGCAGCGCGTCGGCGATCTGCTCGCGGGCCTGATCGGCGCAACCGCGGCCGACTTCCGGCTTGGCGCCGGCACCCAGTCCCGTACTGCCCAATTGCAGCACGCGCGAAGCGCTGGAACGCTTGAGCGCCTGGGCGTCGGTATTCATGCAGATGAATTCGACGCCCTGCACGCCGCGGCTGATCATGTGCTGCACGGCATTGCCGCCCGCGCCGCCCACGCCGACCACCTTGATGATGGTGCCGTCCATCACTTCCGTTTCGATCATGTCAAAGTCCATCACTGCCTCCGAGAAGAATCAGTCCCCAGACGATGCAGCCTCCCCGCCGCAACCCCTGGTTTCTGAACAAAAAAACCATTAAAAGAAAGAACCACGAAACCTTTGCTCAACGCGCCATCGGCTGTCCGGTAGACAAGACCTTGCGCGCGCCGTCGCATCTTCAGCCCGGCAATTTCCGCATCGATCAGAAATTGCCGACGAACCATTCCTTCATGCGGGTCCAGACCTGCTTGACCGACCCGCTCTGCACCGCCACTTTGCGCCCGCGCATCCGTTGCACGCGGCCTTCCAGCAGCAGGCCCATCACCGTCGCATAGCGCGGGCTCTTCACCACCTCGTGCAGGTTGCCGCGGTACTCCGGCACGCCCACGCGCACGGGCTTGAGGAAGATGTCCTCGCCCAGCTCGACCATGCCCGGCATCATCGCGGTACCACCGGTGATGACCACGCCGGACGACAACAGTTCTTCATAGCCCGACTCGCGCACCACCTGGTGCACCAGCGAGTACAGCTCTTCGATGCGCGGCTCGATCACCGCGGCCAGCGCCTGGCGGCTGAGCGTGCGCGTGCCGCGGTCGCCCACGCCCGGCACCTCGATCATGTCTTCCGGATCGGCGATCGCCTGCTTGGCGATGCCGTACTGGATCTTGATGTCCTCGGCGTCCGGCGTGGGCGTGCGCAGCGCCATGGCGATGTCGTTGGTGATCTGGTCGCCGGCGATGGGGATCACGGCCGTATGGCGGATCGCGCCTTCGCTGAAGATGGCGATGTCGGTGGTGCCGCCGCCGATGTCGACCAGCACCACGCCCAGTTCCTTCTCGTCCTCGGTCAGCACCGCCAGGCTCGAGGCCAGCGGCTGCAGGATCAGGTCATGCACTTCCAGGCCGCAGCGGCGCACGCACTTGACGATGTTCTGCGCGGCGCTGACGGCGCCGGTGACGATATGCACCTTCACTTCCAGGCGGATGCCGCTCATGCCGATGGGCTCGCGCACGTCTTCCTGCCCGTCGATGATGAATTCCTGCGTCAGGATGTGCAGGATCTGCTGGTCGGTCGGGATATTGACCGCCTTGGCGGTCTCGATCACGCGCGCCACGTCGGTCTGCGTGACCTCCTTGTCCTTGATTGCCACCATGCCGCTGGAGTTGAAGCTGCGGATATGGCTGCCGGCAATGCCGGTAAAGACCTCCGAGATCTTGCAGTCGGCCATCAGCTCAGCCTCTTCCAGTGCTTTCTGGATCGACTGCACGGTGGCCTCGATATTGACCACGACCCCTTTCTTCAGACCCTTGGACTCCGACTGGCCCATCCCGATCACCTCGTAGCTGCCGTCGGGGCGCAGTTCTGCGACCACCGCCGCCACCTTCGAGGTGCCGATATCGAGACCGACCAACAGGTCCTTGTATTCCTTGCTCATCGGGTTTTCTCCGCGTTCTTGCTCTTCAGTCGCGTCGGATTGTTGTTGGAAGTACCGGAAACCGCTGCCGCTGCCTGCGTAGCCCGGGCCGCCTTCGCCGCCCGCTCCGCCTTCTCGGCCCGCACCGCCGCAGCGATCTGCGCCTCGGTCAGGAAGCGGGCATTGGCGGCGCGGATGGCAAAACCATTGGGATAACGCAGGTCGGCGTAGTCGATCTGCTTGCCCCACTGCTCGGTGACCTGCGGCCATGCAGCGACGAAACGCCTGACCCGCTGGTCCATCGCAGTGCGGTCTTCATCGTTCTGCTCGCGGCCAAGCTCGACCACCATGCCGTTGGACAGCCTGGCGCGCCAGGCATAGCGGCCCGACAGCGTCACCGCCAGCGGCTCGGTATGCAACGGCTTGAACCACTGGCGCATGACCTCGAGCTTCTCGATCACGTCGCCCTCGCTGTCCGGAGGACCGTCCAGCGCCAGCAACTGTGCGTCTTCTTCCGCCTCGGCGGTGTTGGCCACGAAGATCTCGCCGTAGGTATTGAGCAGGCGCCCGCTCTCCGGCGAGCCCCAGGTACCCAGCGCCTCGTGTTCCTCGACCTCCACAGCCAGGCCGTTTGGCCACTCGCGCCGCACGCTGGCGCGCCGCACCCAGGGCACCGACTCGAACGCCTGCCGTGCCGCGTTCAGGTCAAGCGTGAAGAAGTTGCCCGACAGCTTGCCCAGCGCGCTGGCACGCACGCTGGGGGCGTTCACGTGGCGCAGCGCGCCGCCGTCCATCGGCGCGATCTCCACGTGGGTGATGGCAAACACCGGCCGCTGCGCCAGCCACAGCAGGCCGGCCGCGAGCGCCATCAGCGCCACCACGGCATAGAGCGTGGTGGCGATCAGGTTGAGCAGGCGTGTGTTATGCCACATGGTCCAGGCGGGTTCTCTGTTATTCGGGCTTCCAGTGCTCGTTCGGGTGCAGGTCCAGCGTCGCGGCGGCCACCACCTGCAGCACGAAGTCCTCGTAGCTGATGCCGGCCGCGCGCGCCGCCATCGGCACCAGCGAGTGGCCGGTCATGCCGGGCGAGGTATTCATCTCGAGCAGGAAAGGCTTGCCGTCGGCGCGCAGCATCACGTCGGCGCGCGCCCAGCCGCGGCAGCCCAGCACGCGATAGGACTGCACCGCCAGCGCCTGGACTTCCTTCTCGACTTCGGGGTCCAGTCCTGACGGACACAAGTATTGGGTATCGTCAGTAAAGTACTTATTTTGATAGTCGTAGTTCGCTTCGGGCGCGACGATGCGGATCACCGGCAGCGCTTCGGCGGTATCGCCCTCGCCCACGATCGGGCAGGTCAGCTCGGCGCCGTCGATGAAAGTCTCGGCGATGACGTCGTTGTCCAGCGCCTCGGCCTTCTCGAACGCCTCGCGCATCTGCCCGGCCGCCGTCACCTTGGTCAGGCCGATCGACGAGCCTTCGCGCGCCGGCTTGACGATCAGCGGCAGGCCCAGGTCGGCGACCACCGCGTCGAAATCCGTATCGGCATGCAGCATCGCGAAACGCGGCGTGGGCAGGTCATGCGTGGTCCACAGGCGCTTGGTGGCCTGCTTGTCCATCGCCAGCGCCGAGGCCAGCACGCCGCTGCCGGTGTAGGGCACGCCCAGTTGTTCCAGCAGGCCCTGGATGGTGCCGTCTTCGCCATAGCGGCCGTGCAGCGCGATAAAGACGCGGTCGAACTTGGCCGCGGCCAGCTCGGCCACGCCTTGCAGGCCGGGATCGAAGCCATGCGCGTCGACGCCGCGCGACTGCAGCGCGGCCAGCACGCCGCTGCCCGACATCAGCGAGATCTCGCGCTCGGCCGAGCGGCCGCCGAACAGCACGCCGACCTTGCCCAGCGACTTGGGATCGATATTGGGATGGGCGACGAAGCTCATTGCTGGCCTCCCGGCTGTTGCGTCTGCTGGTGCGACACCAGTTGCCCCGGCACGCCGCCGATCGAGCCGGCGCCCATCGTCACGACCACATCGCCGGGCCGGACAGCATTCAGGATGGCCTGCGGCATCTCTTCCATCTGCTCCACGAAAACAGGTTCTACCTTGCCGGCCACGCGCAACGCGCGGGTCAGCGCACGGCCGTCGGCGGCCACGATCGGGGTCTCGCCGGCGGCATAGACCTCGGACAGCAGCAGGGCATCGACAGTGCCCAGCACTTTGACGAAGTCTTCAAAGCAATCCCGCGTACGGGTGAATCGGTGCGGCTGGAACGCCAGCACCAGGCGGCGGCCCGGGAACGCGCCGCGCGCCGCGGCAAGCGTGGCGGCCATTTCCACCGGGTGGTGGCCGTAGTCGTCCACCAGCGTGAAGGTGCCGGCACCGTCGGTGGTGGCCACTTCGCCGTAGCGCTGGAAGCGGCGGCCCACGCCGTGGAACTCGCGCAGCGCCTTGACGATGGCGGCGTCGGGCACTTCCAGCTCGGTCGCGATGGCGATCGCCGCCAGCGCGTTCTGCACGTTGTGCATGCCGGGCAGGTTCAGCACGATTTCCAGCGGCGGCTCGGTATGGCCGTTGAGCTGGCGCAGCACGGTGAAGTGCATCTGGCCGTCGACCGCGCGCGCGTCCACGGCGCGGATCTGCGCGTCTTCGGCAAACCCGTAGCGCACCACCGGCTTGGACACGAACGGCAGGATCTCGCGCACGTTGGGGTCGTCGACGCACAGCACGGCAATGCCGTAGAACGGCAGGCGCTGCGTGAATTCGATGAACGCCTGCTTGAGCCGGGCAAAGTCGTGCCCGTAGGTGTCCATGTGGTCGGCATCGATATTGGTGATGACCTCGATGACCGGGAACAGGTTCAGGAACGATGCGTCGGATTCATCCGCCTCGGCCACGATGAAGTCGCCGGTGCCCAGGCGCGCGTTGGCGCCGGCGGAGTTGAGCCGGCCGCCGATGACGAAGGTGGGATCCAGCCCGCCTTCGGCCAGCACCGATGCCACCAGGCTGGTGGTGGTGGTCTTGCCGTGCGTGCCGGCGATGGCCACGCCCTGCTTCAGGCGCATCAGCTCGGCCAGCATCACCGCGCGCGGCACCACCGGGATGCGCTTGCTGCGGGCGGCCAGCACCTCGGGGTTGTCGCCGCTGACCGCGGTCGACACCACCACGGCGTTGGCGCCGGTCACGTTGGCCGCGTCATGCCCGTGCATGACCGTGGCGCCGAGCGAGGCCAGGCGCCGCGTGGCGGCATTGCTGCCCACGTCGGAACCCGAGACCTTGTAGCCCAGGTTCAGCAGGACCTCGGCGATGCCGCTCATGCCGGCCCCGCCGATCCCCACGAAGTGGATGTTTTTGACGATATGCTTCATTGGATTGCTGCTTCGCTCACTTCAGTCCCTGGCCAGCTGGCTGCACACCTCGGCGACGCGCCGGGTTGCCTCAGGCTTGGCTAGTCCGCGCGCCAGGCGCGCCATGTCTTTCAGCTGCGGCCGGGTCAGGCTGGCGATGGTCTGCGCCAGGCCCCCGGCCGTCAGGTCTTGTTGCTGCACCAGCAGGGCCGCGCCCTGGCTGGATAAAAACTTTGCGTTGGTGGTCTGGTGATCGTCCACTGCGTGCGGGAACGGCACGAACAGCGCCGCCACGCCCGCCGCGGCCACTTCCGACACCGTCATCGCGCCGGCGCGGCAGATCACGAGATCCGCATCGGCATAGGCGCGCGCCATGTCGTCGATGAACGGCAGGGTCTGCGCCGGCACCTGTGCCGCCGCATAGTTGGCGCGCAGCGTGTCGATCTGCTTCGCGCCCGCCTGGTGCGTCACCACCGGGCGCTCGCTTTCCGGCAGCAGCGCGATCGCCTTCGGCACCACCTCGTTCAGCGCCGCGGCGCCCAGGCTGCCGCCCACTACCAGGATGCGCAGCGGACCGGTGCGCTGGTCGTAGCGCGCCTGGGGCGCATCCAGGTGCGCCAGTTCCTCGCGCACCGGGTTGCCGGTCCATTCGCCGCCGGGCAGCGTGTCCGGGAACGCGCACAGCACGCGGTCGGCCACCTTGGCCAGCACCTTGTTGGCCAGGCCGGCGATCGAGTTCTGCTCGTGCAGCACCAGCGGGCGGCCCAGCAGCGAGGCCATCATGCCGGCCGGGAAGGTGATGTACCCGCCCATGCCCAGCACCACGTTCGGCTTTACCCGGCGCAGCGCGCCGATGCTCTGCCAGAACGCGCGCAGCAGGTTCAGCGGCAGCAGGAACTTGGTCACCAGCCCCTTGCCACGCAGGCCGCCGAACTGGATGTATTCCATCGGGATGCCGTGCTTGGGCACCAGCGTGGCTTCCATGCCGGTGCGGTTGCCCAGCCAGACGATGTTCCAGCCCTGCTCGCGCAACGCATGCGCGACCGCCAGCCCCGGGAACACATGCCCCCCGGTGCCGCCGGCCATCACGAGCAGGGTGCGCGGTGCGGTCATACCTTGCCTCCGCGCATCAACACACGGTTTTCATAGTCAATGCGCAGCAGGATCGCCAACGCCACGCAGTTCATCAGAATCCCCGACCCGCCATAGCTCACCAGCGGCAGCGTCAGCCCCTTGGTCGGCAGCAGCCCCAGGTTCACGCCCATGTTGATAAAGGTCTGCCAGCCGATCCACACGCCGATGCCCTTGGCCACCAGTCCGGCAAAGGTGCGGTCGAGCTGCAGCGCGGTGCGGCCGATATTGAAGGCGCGGCGCACCAGCCAGTAGAACAGCACGATCACCACCAGCACGCCGACAAAGCCAAACTCCTCGCCGATTACCGCAAGGATGAAGTCGGTATGCGCCTCGGGCAGGTAGTGCAGCTTCTCGATGCTGCCGCCCAGTCCGACCCCGGTCCACTCGCCGCGGCCGAAGGCAATCAGCGAATGCGTGAGCTGGTAGGCCTTGCCCAGCGCGTTGCTCTCTTCCCACGGGCTCAGGTAGGCAAAGATCCGCTCGCGCCGCCATGGGGACGCCGTGATCAGCAGCGCGAACGCGCCCACCGCCACGCCGACCAGCCCGGCGAACAGCTTGCCGTTGATGCCGCCCAGGAACAGGATGCCCATCGCCACCGCCGCGATCACCAGGAACGCGCCCATGTCGGGCTCGAGCAGCAGCAGCATGCCGACCACCACTACCGCCACGCCCATCGGCAGGAAGCCCTTGGACACGGTCTGCATCCACTCCTGCTTGCGCACGGTGTAGTTGGCGGCGTACAGCACCACTGCCAGCTTCATCAGTTCCGACGGCTGGAAATTCATCACGCCCAGCGGGATCCACCGGCGCGCGCCGTTCACGCCCTTGCCGACGAACGGCACCAGCACGATCACCAGCAGGATCAGCGCGACGATAAAGAGCTTGGGCGCATACCGGTCCCACACCTTCACCGGCACCTGGAACGCCACCAGCCCGACCGACAGTCCGATAAACAGCGCGAACGCATGCCGCACCAGGAAATGGCTTTCGCGGTAGTTGGCGTAGCGCGGCGAATCCGGCAGCGCGATCGAGGCCGAAAAGACCATCACCAGGCCGAGCGCGAGCAGCACGATCGCGACCCACAGCAGGGGCTGGTCGTACTCCATCATGCGCGAACGCGTGGGCTTGACGCCCGAAACCGCGTCACGCAGGCCACCCCAGGCGTTGCCGATGGTGGCGCCGATGAAACCGCTGCGCTTGACCTGTGCCTCACTCATGGCAGGATCCCCCGGGACAGGGCCAGTTCTTCCACCGCGGCGCGGAATACCTCGGCGCGGTGCACGTAGTTGCGGAACATGTCGAGGCTGGCGCAGGCCGGCGAAAGCAGCACGACGTCGCCGCGCTCGGCCAGTTCGGTTGCCTTGGTCACGGCTTCTTCCAGCGTGGCGGCATCGGCCAGGGTCGAGCCGCTGCCCTGCAGGGCATCGCGCAACTCTCCCGCGGCCCGGCCGATCAGCACCACGGCGCGTGCGTATTGCGCCACCGGCGCGGCCAGCGGCGAGAAATCCTGGCCCTTGCCTTCGCCGCCCGCGATCAGCACCACGCGCTTGTCCAGCCCGGACAGCGCGGCCACGGTGGCGCCGACATTGGTGCCCTTGCTGTCGTCGAAATACTCGACGTCATCGATGGTGGCGACCCACTCCACGCGGTGCGGCTCGCCGCGATACTCGCGCAGGCCATGCAGCAACGCGTTCATCGGCAGGTCGATGGCACGGCACAGCGCCAGCGCCGCCATGGCGTTGGTGGCGTTGTGCATGCCACGGATATGCAGCGCATCGGCCGGCATCAGGCGCTTGTGGCGCACCGGCACGGCTTCCTCGGTAGCTTCGGCGGCCTTGCGGCGGCGCGGCTTGCCCTCCCCTTGCGCTTCCGAATCGGGTTCGGCCAGCACCAGCCAGGGCATGCCGCCCTCGCGCAGGATGCCGAAGCTGCCCGGCACTTCCGGCAGATCGATGCCGAAAGTCACCGGCTTGCGGCCCGCCCGCGCCATGTCCAGCGTGAGCCGGTCATTGCGGTTCAGCACCTGCACGCACTCGCTGCCGGCGGGCCCGAAGATGCGCGCCTTGGAGGCAGCGTAGGCTTCCATCGAGCCGTGCCAGTCAAGATGGTCCTGGCTCACGTTGAGCACGGTGGCCGCATCCGGCGCCAGCGTATGCGTGGTTTCCAGCTGGAAGCTGGAGAGTTCCAGCACCCACACCTCCGGCAGCGTGGCCGAGGCGATGCACGCCGACAGCTTGTCCAGCGCCGACGGGCTGATATTGCCCGCCACTGCCACGGTCTTGCCGGCGCGCTCGACCAGCCGGCCGGTCAGTGCCGTGGTGGTGGTCTTGCCATTGGTGCCGGTGATCGCGAGCAGCTTCGGCGCGTAGCCGGATTCGGCCTCCAGGTGCCTGAGCGCGCGCACGAACAGCTCGATCTCGCCCCACACCGGGATGCCGCGCGCCTGCGCGGCGGCCAGAAGCGCTCCGGTGCCGGCGTCCAGCGGCGACAGCCCGGGGCTGATCGCCACCAGGCCGATACCGTCGAGCAAGCTTTCCGAGAACGGCCCGCCCACGAACCCGGCCGAAGTCAGCTCGGCCTGCAGGAAGACAAGGTTGGCGGGCGCCTCGCGCGTGTCGGCCACGCGCACCGCGCAGCCGTTCAGGCCACACCAGCGCGCCATGGCCAGCCCCGATTCGCCGAGGCCTAGTACCAGCACATGAGGTTTCTGCAGCTCGCCAAACACTTCGATTTCCTGCCTTTGGTTTCCTGTTTCTATATAGAGAGCGCCGCGGTTCTGACCATCGGCGCAACCACCAACACCCCTAGCGCAGCTTCAGCGTCGACAATCCGATCAGCACCAGCAGCATGGTGATGATCCAGAAGCGCACCGTGACCTGCGTTTCCTTCCAGCCGCCCAGCTCGAAATGGTGGTGCAGCGGCGCCATCCGGAACAGCCGCCTGCCCTCGCCAAAACGGCGCTTGGTGATCTTGAACCACGTGACCTGCGCCATCACCGACAGCGTTTCGACCACGAAGATGCCGCCCATCACGAACAGCACGATCTCCTGGCGCACGATCACCGCCACCGTGCCCAGCGCGCCGCCCAGCGCCAGCGCGCCCACGTCGCCCATGAACACCTGCGCCGGATGCGCGTTGAACCAGAGGAAAGCCAGCCCTGCCCCGCCCAGCGCGGAACAGAAGATCAGCAGCTCCCCCGCGCCCGGGATATGCGGGAACAGCAGGTACTTGCTGTAGACCGCGTTGCCCATCACGTAGGCAAACACGCCCAGCCCGCCGCCCACCAGCACCACCGGCATGATCACCAGGCCGTCCAGGCCGTCGGTCAGGTTCACGGCGTTGCTCGAGCCCACGATCACCAGGTAGGTCAGCACGATGAAGCCGGCCACGCCCAGCGGGTAGCTGATCTCCTTGAAGAAGGGCACGATCAGGTTGGACTTGTACGGCATGTCGAGCGACAGCCCGCCCTCGACCCAGTTCAGGAACAGCTCCCAGACCCGCACGTTGCTGCTTTCGGACACCGAGAACGCCAGGTAGACCGCGGCCACCAGGCCGATCAGCGTCTGCCAGAAAAACTTTTCGCGGCTCGACATGCCGCGCGGATCGCGATAGACCACCTTGCGGTAGTCGTCGACCCAGCCGATGGCGCCGTAGCCGAAGGTGACCAGCATCACCACCCAGATAAAGCGGTTGCCCCAGTCGCACCAAAGCAGCGTCGAGACGGCAATCGACACCAGCACCAGCACGCCGCCCATGGTCGGCGTGCCGGACTTGACCAGGTGCGTCTGCGGGCCGATGGTGCGCACCGCCTGGCCGACCTTCAGCTCGGTCAGCTTGCGGATCACCCACGGCCCGAACGTCAGGCCGATCAGCAGCGCGGTGAGGTTGGCCATCACCGCGCGGAAAGTCAGGTAGTTGACGACCCGGAGGAAGCTGTAGTCGTTTTGCAGCCACTGGGCCAGAGCCAATAACATCGTGTTGTCTTCGTTAATGTGCGGAAGTGTCTGCGACCAGCGCAGCGACCATCCGTTCCATGCGCATGAAGCGCGATCCCTTCACCAGCACGGCGCCGGCTTGCGCCACCATGCCCCCGCTGTCTTCCTCCAGGGCCTTTGCCAGGTCCTCCGCGCTGCCGAAATGGCGGCCATTGGCGCCGAACGCACGCACCGCGTGCACGGCCAGCTCGCCGGTGCCCCACAGCGTGTCGACGCCGCGCGCCTGCGCGTAGGCGCCGATTTCTTCGTGGAACGCCGGCCCCTGGTCGCCGACCTCGCCCATGTCGCCCAGCACCAGCACGCGCGGCGCGGCGAAGCCGGCCAGCACGTCGATGGCGGCGCGCATGGAATCGGGGTTGGCGTTGTAGGTGTCGTCGATGACCACCGTGCCGCCCGGTGTGTACTTCACCTGCAGACGGCCCTTGACCGCCTGGAAGCCGGCCAGCCCCGCCTGGATCGCCGGCACGTGCACGCCCGCGGCCAGCGCGCAGGCGATAGCCGCCAGCGCGTTGCGCACGTTGTGCTCGCCCAGCAGCGCGAGCCTGACTTCAAACGCATGGCCCGGCGCGCGCACCTGCATCACCTGCGCGCCGTCGACCAGTGCCATGGTGGCGTGCACATCCGCGCGCTGCGAGGTGCCGAACGACAGCGCGCGGCGCGCACCGGCGGCCTCGCGCCAGACCGGCGCAAAGGCACCGCCGCTTTCCTCGTCGAGCGGGAACACCGCCACGCCGTCCGCCGGCAGCGCCGCCAGCGCGGCCGCGTGTTCGTGCGCCACGGCTTCCACGCTGACCATGAATTCCTGGTGCTCGCGCTGCGCGTTGGTGATGACCGCCACGGTGGGCTGGGCGATGCCGGCCAGGTAGACGGTCTCGCCCGGATGGTTCATGCCGAGCTCCAGCACCGCCAGCTTGTGCGTGGCGCGCAGGCGCAGCACCGTCAACGGCAGGCCGATGTCGTTGTTCAGGTTGCCGCCGGTGGCCAGGCGCTGGTCCTCGCCCACCGCCGCGGAGAAGATCGCCGCGATCATTTCCTTGACCGTGGTCTTGCCGTTGCTGCCGGTCACCGCCACCGCGGGCAGCGTGAACCGGCGGCGCCAGCCGGCGCCCAGCTCGCCCAGCGCGATGCGGGTGTCGGGGGCGACGATGGCCGGCACGCCGGCATAGTTGCTGGTAGCCGCGTCGCGGCTCACCAGCACCGCAGCGGCGCCCTTGGCCACCACGTCGGCGATGAAATCATGCGCATCGAAGCGCTCGCCCTTCAGCGCGACGAACAGGTCGCCGGGCTCGACGGTACGGCTGTCGGTCTGCACGCGCGAGAACGCAACGGCGCCGTCGCCACAAACGCGCGCGCCGGCGATCCAGCCGGCGGCGTCCTGCAAGGTAGTCATGGTGGTCTGGCTCATGCCGATACTCCACGGGTGGCAAGCGCCAGGCGGACATGCTCGCGGTCGGAGAACGGGCGCTTGCGCCCCTGGATCTCCTGGGTGGCCTCGTGGCCCTTGCCTGCCACCAGCACCACGTCGGCCGGGGCCGCATGCTTGATGGCGTAGAGAATGGCCGCGGCGCGGTCCTCGATCTGGCGGCCGCGCGCGCGGTCCGCCATGCCGTCGGAGATCGCGTCAAGGATGTCCTGCGGGTCCTCGCTGCGCGGGTTGTCGCTGGTCAGGATGACGTCGTCGGCCAGTCGTTCGGCCACTGCGCCCATCAGCGGGCGCTTGATCGGGTCGCGGTCGCCGCCGCAGCCGAACACGCACCACAGGCGGCCATGGCGCGCCTGCGCCACCGGGCGCAGCGCGGCCAGCGTCTGTTCCAGCGCGTCGGGGGTGTGGGCATAGTCGACCACGGCGAGCGGGCCCAGCGCGGCATCGCCACCGTTGGCGCCGAACAGTTCCATGCGGCCCTCGACCGGCGTCAGCGCGCGCAGCGCGGCCAGGGCCGCATCCCACGCCACGCCGTTGGCCAGCGCCGCGCCCAGCACCGCCAGCAGGTTGCTGACGTTGAAGGCGCCGATCATGGGCGTGGACATCTCGGCGCTGCCGAAGTTGCCGTCGATATGGAAAGCGGTGCCGTTGGGCGTGGCGCGCACGTTGGTGGCGCGCAGCCATTCGCCGCGCGGGCGGCGCACCGTGGCGGCGCCGGGCCCGTCGATGCCGTATTCGATCACGTGCGGCGCGGCGATCGCGGCCGCGTCCGCGGCCAGCAGCCGCTGGCCCATGGCGTCGTCGCGGTTGACCACCGCGGTGCGCAGGCCGTCCCAGCGGAACAGGCGCTCCTTGGCAGCCTCGTACTCGGCCATCGAGCCGTGGTAGTCGAGGTGGTCCTGCGTCAGGTTGGTCAGCACCGCCACCGAGAAATGCGTGCCGGCGACGCGCTCCTGCTCGAGGCCGTGCGAGGACACTTCCATCGCCACGGCACGCGCGCCGGCATCGTGCAGCGCCGCCAGGCTGGCCTGCAGCTGCACCGCGTCGGGCGTGGTGAAGCCGGTCGCCTGCAGGGCGCCGGGGAAACCGGTGCCGAGCGTGCCGACGGTCGCGCATGGCGTGCCCGCGGCCTGCAGCACGCGCGCCAGCCACTGGCTGCACGAGGTCTTGCCGTTGGTGCCGGTGATGCCGGTCACGGCCAGGCCGCGCACCGGATTGCCGTGCCAGCCGGCGGCGATCGGGCCGGCAAGCTGATGCAGGTTGCTGAGCGCCAGGTGGGGCACGACATCGCCAAACGGCCAGTCGAAGCCGTCGGCCTCATAGACGATGGCGCCGGCGCCGGCCGCGATGGCCTGCTGGATATACGGCCGCCCATCGGTGGTCAGGCGCTCGTTGCCGAGCACGTAGGCGAAGAACACGTCGCCGTGCGCCAGCCGGCGGCTATCGCCGGTCAGCTGCGCCGAAGCGGCCACGTTGGTACGCAGCCAGGCCAGCGCGTTGCTGGCCTGGGTGGTCACCTCGAGCGGGAGCAGGGGCTTGGCCGTCATTGGGTCGCAGTCCACGGTTCGCTTTCCGGCACCTTGTCGCTGACCACCAGCTGGCGGATCGGCGAATCGGGCTGGACATTCAGTGCGCGCAGCGTGCCGCCGGTGATGGCGGCGAACGCCGGGCCGGCTACCAGGCCGCCATAGTGGCTGCCGGCGGTGGGCTCGTCGACGCTGACGGCGACGATGATGCGCGGGTTGGACATCGGCGCCAGGCCGATGAACGAGGCGCGGTACTTGCTGCGGTTGTAGCCGCGGCCTTCGTGCTTGTAGGCGGTGCCGGTCTTGCCGCCGACGCGGTAGCCCATCACCTGCGCCTCGGGCGCGGTGCCGCCGGGCGCGGTCACGGTTTCCATCATGGCGCGCACGTCGCGCGCCACCTGCGGCGACAGGATGCGCTCGCCGGTGGCCGGGCCGTTGGTGCGGAACATGGTGACCGGGATCAGCTCCCCGTCGTGCGCAAAGATGGTGTAGGCATGCGCCATCTGGAACAGCGACACCGACAGGCCGTAGCCGTACGACATGGTGGCCTGCTCGATCGGACGCCAGCTCTTGAACGGGCGCACGCGCCCCGCCACCGCGCCGGGGAAGCCGATCTTGGGCGCCTGGCCCAGGCCGATGCTGGTGTACATGTCCCACATCTCCTGCGGCTTCATCAGCATCGCGATCTTGGTCGTGCCGATATTGGACGACTTCTGTATCACGCCGGTGACGGTGAGCGCGCCGTAGTTGTGGGTATCGGTGATGGTGGCGCCTTCGAACTGGTACTTGCCGGTGGTAGTGATCACCGTCGATGGCGTCACGCGCTTGAGCTGCAGCGCCAGCCCCACGGTGATCGGCTTCATCATCGAGCCGGGCTCGAAGGTGTCGGTCAGCACGCGGTTGCGCAGCTGCTCGCCGGACAGCCGGGTGCGGTCGTTGGGGTTGTAGGTGGGCCAGTTGGCCAGCGCCAGCACCTCGCCGGTCTGGGCGTCGAGCACCACCGCGCTGGCGGCCTTGGCCTTGTGCTTCTCGACCACGGCCTTCAGTTCGTTGTAGGCCAGGTACTGGATCTTGGCGTCGATCGACAGCTGGATGTCCTCGCCGTCGCGCGGAGTCTTCAGGATGCCGATATCCTCGACCACGCGGCCGAGGCGGTCCTTGATCACCTGGCGCGCGCCGGCGCGGCCGGCCAGCCCGGTCTCGCGCGCCAGCTCCACGCCTTCCTGGCCGCGGTCCTCGACGTTGGTGAAGCCCACGATATGCGCCATCGCCTCGCCTTCCGGGTAGAAGCGCTTGTACTCGCGGGTCTGGTGGATGCCGTCGATCTTGAGCGCGGCGATCTTGTCGGCGACGTCGGGCAGCACCTGGCGCTTCAGGTAGACAAAGCCCTTGTCTTCGGACAGCTTCTTGCCGAGGTCTTTCTCGGACATGCCGAGCAGCTTGGCCAGCTGGCGGATCTTGGCCAGCTCGACCTGGTTGGGCACGTCCTCGGGCACCGCCCAGATCGCCTTGACCGGCAGGCTGGTGGCCAGCACCAGGCCGTTGCGGTCGAGGATCTTGCCGCGCGTGGCCGGCAGCTCCAGCGTGCGCTGGAAGCGCTTCTTGCCCTCGGCCTCATAGAACTGGTTGCCCGGACCCTGGATCCATGCGGCGCGCAGCGCCAGCGCGACAAAGGCCGCGAACATCAGGAACACCACCAGCTTGGAGCGCCACATCGGCAGGCGCAGCCCCAGCACCGGGCTGGCCGAGAACTGGCCGCTGCGCGGGCGCGACGGGGTGCCGCTGCCGTTGCGGCCGGGCGGGTTGGGTCGGGCCATGCTCATTGGCGCGCCTCCGCCTCGCTGGCCGGCGCTGGCTGCGCCGGCGGCAGCACGATGCCCGACAGGTATTGGGTCTTGCCGGGGTTGGCCGGCGCCATCTTCAGCTGCGCGCGCGCCGCGTCGGCGATGCGCGCGCTCTTGCCAAGCGAGCTCTGCTGGTACTGCAGGCGCGCCCAGTCGATGTCGAGCTGGCGTTCTTCCCCCTGCGCCCGCTCCAGCGCCACGAACAGCGTGCGCGCCTGGTGCTGCGCGCTCACCAGCGAAAGCGCACACAGGATCAGCGCGGCCAGCAGGAAGAAGGTCAGGCGGTTCATGCGCGCGCACCTCCGCCGGCCGGAGCCAGTTTCTCGGCCACACGCATCACGGCCGAGCGCGCGCGCGGGTTGGCTGCGATTTCCTCGGCGCCGGGCTTGGAGCGGCCCAGCAGGCGCAGCGTGGGTTGCGGCAGGTCGGCCGCGCGCAGCGGCGCGCGGCGCAGGGCCGGGTCGGCATCCTGCTGGGGACGGGCGTGCGCCGCCATGAACCGCTTGACGATGCGGTCCTCCAGCGAATGGAAGCTGATCACCACCAGGCGTCCCCCTACCTGCAGCAGGTCATAAGCCGCCTTCAGCCCTCTTTCGAGGTCCTCAAGCTCTTGATTGACGTGAATCCGTAGAGCCTGAAAGGTGCGGGTCGCAGGGTCCTGGCCCTTCTCGCGTGTTTTGACGGCTTTCGCCACGAGCGCGGCAAGGTCGGCAGTAGTGGCGATGGGTCCGCCATCGCCGGGTTCGCGCCGGCGAGCAACAATCGCCTTTGCAATCTGTACAGCAAACCGTTCTTCCCCATAGTCTCGTATCACCCTGGCAATGTCCTGCTCATCCGCCTGCGCCAGCCACTGCGCGGCGGTGATGCCGCGCGTGGTGTCCATGCGCATGTCCAGCGGGCCCTCGAAACGAAAGGAAAACCCCCTCGCCGCCTCATCGATCTGGGGCGAGCTGATCCCCAGGTCGAGCAGCACGCCGGCCACGTGGCCGCGCCCGGCCAGGCGCTCTGCCATGTCCGCAAAGCTGGCGTGCTCAATGGAGAAGCGGGCATCCCCGATGGTGCCCGCTTCTGCGATTGCTGCTGGGTCCTTGTCGAACGCGACCAGGGCCCCGTCTGGGCCCAGCCGGGCCAGTACCGCCCGGCTGTGCCCTCCCCTGCCGAAGGTGCCGTCCACGTAGACGCCGCCCGGGCGCCAGACCAGGGCGTCGACGGCCTCGTCCAGCAGCACGGTGCGATGGCGCAGGGCGGGGGTTGCCGGCGTTCCGGTAGGACTCATGACCTCTTCAGAAAGAGAAATTTTTCAATGCTTCGGGCATGCCTTGCGCCATCGCCTGCTGTTCCTTGGCGGCGTAAGTCGCGGCATCCCACACTTCGAAATGGCTGCCCATGCCGAGCAGCATGACTTCCTTGTCGAGCATGGCTGCACTGCGCAGCTCCGGCGCGATCAGCACCCGGCCTGCGCCGTCCATTTCCACGTCGGCGGCGTTGCCCAGGAAGATGCGCTTCCACCAGTGCGCATCCATCGGCAGCGCTGCAATGCGCGTGCGGAAGGTTTCCCACTCGGGCCGGGGAAACAGCAGCAGGCAGCCATCCGGGTGCTTGGTAAGCGTCACCCGGCCCTCGGCCTGCTGTTGCAGCGCCTCGCGGTGCCTGGACGGAATGGACATCCGCCCCTTGGCATCCAGCGACAGCGCCGATGCTCCCTGAAACAAGCTCGCCCCCGGTTACTGCCCGCTGCCGGTGACCCCTGGCGGCTGGCAATCGCGTGAATTCGGCTGTTTCCGACTGTGACGAAATGATCCCACGGTCGGTTCGCAATTTCACACAAAAATACACTTCCTCACACTATTTCCCACTTTAGAGGAAGCAATTTGGGCGGTCAAGGCTGCTTGCAGGGCAGCAAACGAGATTTTTCGAATCAGAACAATGACTTAGCGCGCACACCTCACGCACCGTGAAAGTGAATCCTTAATGAAATGAACATCTTAGGGAGGAAAGCAGAGAAACCACCTGAGAACTGCGGGAGGAGGACTGCCGGCGGCGGCGGGAACGACTGTCCCGCAACCCGAGGGAAGGATACAACAATCGCCCGCCAGCGCCTGAAAATCAAGGGCGGGCGGGCAACCGCGAGCGCGCGGCCATAAGGCCGGGCGCACGGACCCAGCGCGTCAGATGCGGTAGGCCGCCGTGGTCATCACGCGCGAGGCACCACGCATCAGCGCACGCACCGGCGCGGGCAACGGGATGCCACCGGCTTCGCGCGCGGCATCGCCATGGCGGATCTCGTCGTCGCGCATCTGCTCGAGGATGGCGCGCGAGCGGCCGTCAGCTCCAGGCAGGCGGTCCAGGTGGCCGCCGAGATGGTGCTCGACCTGGCGCTCGGTCTCGGCCACGAAGCCGAGACTGACCTTGTCGCCGGCGCGGCCGGCGACAAAGCCGATCGCAAACGCGCCGGCGTACCACAGCGGGTTGAGCAGGCTCGGCCGCGAACCCAGTTCGCGCAGCCGCTCGGCGCACCAGGCCAGGTGGTCCTCTTCTTCGCGCGCGGCGGCATCCATCTGCGCGCGCACCGTCGCGTTGCGCGCGGTCAGCTTCTGCGCCTGGTACAGGGCCTGGGCGCAAACCTCGCCGACATGGTTGATGCGCATCAGCCCGGCCACGTGGCGCCGCTCTTCGGCGCTCATCTGTTCGGTGTCCGGTGCCAGCCGGTCGGCCGGGTTGGCGCGCGCGGAGCGGGTTGCCCCGGCAACGGCGCGCAGTGCCACGTCGAATTCTTTGATCAGGGTGTCCATGTCGCGGATGCGGATTGATCTTCTGGCTCCCAAGGCCCCGCCATGGTGGGGTACGCGCTGCCGGCGCGGCCCGCTACGACCGCCATCGGGATTACCCGCATTGTAGCTTGCCTCTAATTCGCGCCATCCCGCGCCACGCCTTGCATTGATGCGGCCCGCTACTCAGAAACCCTGAGTTGTTAAAACCAGACAAGGGGGTTGCGCCCGAATGGTGAACGAAAAGTTGTTTGTTACAGTACTTCGCAACTTCTAAGGAAGTTTGACGCATGGGGGATGGAGACCAACAGGAGGTTCCCCCGGGCCGTCACCAATAATTCTTACAGTGGAGATCAACGAGCATGAAGAAATCGCTTCTGGCGCTGGCAGCGCTTGGCGCATTTACCGGGGCGGCGCAGGCCCAATCGAGCGTCACGCTCTACGGTGTGGTGGATGCCAACATCGAGTACGTGAGCAATATGTCGAGCGTCACGCCGTCAGCGGCCAACGGATTCGCAACGGGCCCGTCGGAGAACCTCTTCCGCATGTCGTCCGGCGGCCTGTCCGGTTCGCGTTGGGGCCTGCGCGGCGTGGAAGACCTGGGCAGCGGCCTGAAAGCCTTGTTCGTGCTCGAAAGCGGTTTCGGCCTCGATGATGGCCGCTCGCAGCAAGGCGGCCGCCTCTTCGGCCGTCAGGCTTATGTCGGCCTGGAAAGCGCCCAGGCGGGCCGCGTGACCTTCGGTCGCCAGTACACCTCGCTGTTCGACATGATGGCCAACTTCTCGCCGACCGGCTATGCCACCCAGTATGAGCCGGTGGTGGCGCAGCTGGGCCTGAACTTCCGCTCGGACAACACCGCCAAGTACACGGGCAAGTTCGGTCCGGTGACCGCGGTCGCCCACTGGTCGTTCGGCAACGGCGTCGCCGGCGGCGGCGAAGTCCCGGGCCAGTTCCGCCGCGACACCGGCTACGGTGCAGGCGTGTCGTGGGCAGCCGGCCCGTTCGGCATCAGCGGCGCGTATGACCAGTACAACCCGACCCTGAACGCCGCCGGCGGCACCGGGGAATTCAAGAAGGCCGCGGTCGCTGCCAGCTATGCCTTTGGCCCGGCCAAGCTGATGGCCGGCTATCGCTGGGGCATGAGCAAGGCGCCGAACGACAATACGATCCTGAAGGACAACTACTACTGGGTCGGCGGCAACTACCAGGTCACCCCGGCACTGGGCCTGACGCTCGCGTACTACTACGACGACGTCAAGAACTTCAACCCGGCCGCCACCGGCGCCACCAACAACATCAAGAACCCCTGGCAGATCTCGTTCATCGCCGACTACAACCTGTCCAAGCGCACCGACGTGTACCTGACCACGGCCTTCTCGAAGAACGCCGGCCTGAACTTCGACACCTCGGCGATCAGCTTCGCCAATGGTTACTTCCTGGGTACCGGCGAAGACAAGATGATTGGCGCCGCCATCGGCATCCGCCACAAGTTCTGATCGCCAGCCTCACCGGCCGATCGATCAAAGGCACCTACGGGTGCCTTTTTTTCATTGGGGGCGAGTGGCGCCTGCCGCATAGGGCATCACCCCATCGGCGCGCCGATTCCCGCCAACTAGAATGCACTGACCATGCCACCGCCCGGCAACACAAGGCGGCTACAACAGGAGACCACGCATGCAACCCCTTCGCCGGCGCGCCGTCGCGCTGTTGCTGTCCGCCAGCCTTGCCGCGCTCGCCAGTCCCGCGGCACTGGCCGCCGATCCGTATCCGACCAAGCCGATCCGCCTGGTCGTGCCATTCGCCGCCGGCGGCACCACCGATATCCTGGCCCGAGCTGTCGCCGCGGAGCTGGCCAAGCTGCCCGGCTGGAACGTGGTCGTGGACAACAAACCCGGCGCGGGCGGCAATATCGGCGCCGATATCGTCGCCAAGGCGGCGCCGGACGGCTATACGCTGCTGATGGGCACGGTCGGCACCCACGGCATCAACCAGTCGCTGTACGGCAAGCTGCCGTTCGACCCCATCAAGGACTTTGCCCCCATCGCCGAAGTCGCGGCGGTGCCGAACGTCCTGGTGGTCAACCCGGCGTTTGCGCAGCAGAACAAGATCGACAGCGTCAAGGACCTGATCGCCTACGCGCGCGCCAACCCGGGCAAGCTGAACATGGCGTCCAGCGGCAACGGCACCTCGATCCACCTGGCAGGCGAGCTGTTCAAGACGCAGACCAAGACCTTCATGGTCCATTTCCCGTACAAGGGCAGCGGGCCGGCGCTGACCGACCTGACCGGCGGCACCATGCAGGTGATGTTCGACAACCTGCCCTCGTCGATGGCGCTGATCAAGGCCGGCAAGCTCAAGGCGCTGGCCGTGACCAGCGCCAAACCCTCGCCGGCGCTGCCGGGCGTGCCGACCATCGCGCAGGCGGCCGGCCTGCCGCAGTACGAGGCCAGTTCCTGGTTCGGCATGCTGGCACCCGCCGGGACACCGCCGGACATCATCCACCGCATCCAGCAGGAAGTGGCCAAGGCGCTCGGCGCGCCCGCGGTGCGCGAACGCCTGCAGGCACAGGGCGCCGAACCGGTCGGCAACACGCCGGAGCAGTTCGCCGCGCTGATCCGCGCCGAAACCGCCAAATGGGCCAAGGTGGTCAAGGATTCAGGCGCCAAGGTGGATTGATGGCGGTTTGACCGCCGGCAGGGCGACCGTCCGCATCGCGCATATACTTGAGGCATCAAATGTTGGCTGCCGGTCCCGCTCCGGCAGCCGCTGGCGGCGTTCGCCGCACACCCGCGCACCGTTGCACTGAAGATGCCAAACCTGTCTCCTGCCGCCGGCGCCGAGAACGCGCCGGTCGACCTTGAAACCCGTGCCGACCAGACCGAGCACGAAGACCTGCGGCTGTGGCTGCGGCTGCTGACCTGCACCAACCTGATCGAAGGCGACATCCGCTCGCGGCTGCGGCAGGAATTTGCCTGCACGCTGCCGCGCTTCGACCTGATGGCCCAGCTCGACCGCCACCCCGAAGGGCTGAAGATGGGCGAGCTGTCGCGCCGCATGATGGTCACCGGCGGCAACGTCACCGGCATCACTGACCAGTTGCAGCAGGAAGGCCTTGTCTCGCGCGAGGCGCTGCCCACCGACCGCCGCGCCTACCTGATCCGCCTGACGCCGGCCGGACGCGCGGCATTCTCGCGCATGGCGCGCGCGCATGAGGACTGGATCGGGCAACTGTTTTCGGGTCTGGCCGAAACCGACCGGCGCGCGCTGTTCCGACTACTCGGCAGGCTCAAGAATGGCCTGATCTCGCCATGAAGACGCTACCCTACCTCACGCTGTGCGGCCTGCTGCCGCTCATGGCGGCGTGCAGCAGCACGCCGCAACCGCCGCAGGTGACCCCGGTGAACGCCACCATCAAGCTCGGCCGCGTGACCGAGAAGACATTCCTGACGCGGATGGACGTCGCGCAGGTGCCCTACTACGGCAGCGGCACCAGCGTCGGCGTGGGCGCGGCGGGTGGTGGCGGCGGCGGCGGGGTGGGCGTTGGCTTTGCCTTCGACCTGAGCCGACTGTTCAGCCGTCCGGGGCCGGTGCAGCAGATCGACCTGTTCCAGTACAAGGTGCGGACCACGGAAGGAGCGCTCGTATCGGCCAATGCGCCGGCGATAGCGGGGCTGGAGCCTGGCGCGTGCGTGCGGGTGATCTACCTCGACGGAAGCCCGGACCCAAGGCTGGCGCCGTCGAACGAATGCTGAGCCGCTGAAGGCTGCAAGACAAACGGCCCCCGTTGCGGAGGCCGTTTTCGTTTGCGCAGGAACTGGCGCTCAGGCCGCCTTGCGGCTGTCGCGCAGTTCGCGGCGCAGGATCTTGCCGACGTTGGTCTTGGGCAACTCGGTGCGGAACTCCACGTACTTCGGCCGCTTGTAGCCGGTCAGCCGCTCCTTGCAGAACTCGATCACGTCCGCCTCGGTCAGCGCCGGGTCTTGCTTGACCACGAACAGCTTGACCACCTCGCCCGAGTGCGTGTCGGGCACGCCCACAGCGGCCACTTCCAGCACGCCCGGGCACTCGGCCACCACGCCTTCGACTTCGTTCGGGTACACGTTGAAGCCCGACACCAGGATCATGTCCTTTTTGCGGTCAACGATCTTGGTGTAGCCGCGCTCGTCCATCACGCCGATATCGCCGGTCTTGAAGAAGCCGTCAGGGGTCATGACCTTGGCGGTCTCGTCCGGGCGGTTCCAGTAGCCCGCCATCACCTGCGGGCCGCGGATGCAGATCTCGCCCGGCTGGCCCAGCGGCACGTCCTTGCCGTCGTCGTCGCGGATCACCACTTCGGTCGAAGGCAGCGGCATGCCGATGGTGCCGGAGAACGCATTGCTGTCGGTCGGGTTGCAGGTGGCCGACGGCGAGGTCTCGGACAGGCCGTAGCCTTCGATGATCGGGCAGCCGGTCTTGTCCAGCCACTTCTTGGCTACCGCTTCCTGCACCGCCATGCCACCGCCGTTGGCCACGCGCAGGCCGGAGAAATCGACCTTGGCGATCTCCGGGTTGTTGATCAGCGCGTTGTACAGCGTGTTGACCGCCGGGAACATGTGGAACTTGTACTTCCGCAGTTCCTTGATAAAGCCCGGGATATCGCGCGGGTTCGGGATCAGCACGCTCATGCCGCCGCTGCGCATCCCCAGCAGGCAGCAGACCGTCAGCGCAAAGATGTGGTACAGCGGCAGCGCGGTAATGGTGACGATCTGGTCGATATGGCCGCCCTTGGCCAGCGCCGGCTGCATCCAGGCCTCGGACTGCAGCACGTTGGCGACCACGTTACGGTGCAGCAGCACGGCGCCCTTGCTCACGCCGGTAGTGCCGCCGGTGTATTGCAGGAAGGCGATGTCGTCAGGTCCGGTGGTCGCCGGCTGCAGCGTGAGCTTGCTGCCTTCGGCCAGCACGCTGTTGAAGCGCACGCAGTTGGGCAGCTCCCACTCCGGCACCATCTTCTTGACATTGCGCACCACGAAATTGACGATCGCGCCCTTCAGTCCGCCGAGCATGTCGCCCATGGTGGCGACCACCACATGCTTGACCGGGGTGCGGGCCAGCACCTGCTGCAGCGTGGCGGCAAAGTTCTCCAGGATGACAATGGCCTCGGCGCCGCTGTCCTTGAGCTGGTGCTCCAGCTCGCGCGGGGTGTAAAGCGGATTGACGTTGACCACGACGAAGCCGGCGCGCAGCACCGCGGCCAGCACCACCGGATACTGCAGCACGTTCGGCATCATGATCGCCACGCGCGCGCCGGGACGCAGCCCGCGCGACTGCAGCCACGCGGCGAAGCGCGCGGACATCTGGTCGAGTTCGCCGTAGGTGATGGCCTTGTCCATGCAGACGAAGGCCTTGCGGTCGGCATAGGTGCGAAAAGACGCTTCGAGCAGCTGGGCAAGCGTACGAAACTGGCTGGCATCAATCTCGGCGGGTACGCCGGCCGGGTAGTGTTTCAGCCAAATCCTGTCCATAGCACCGTCTCCTGAATTTCTGAATGGTCGTTCGATTTTTCCGAGATGCTAAACGGGCGCCCCGGTTAGAACAACAACTTAGCAACAACTTAGACGAAGTCCTCGGGGACATTGCACGATGCAACGCGCCCCTGACGGGCATTATGCGCCACCGGTGCCGCGGTGGCAGCGGGATAACCCCTAGGACGGTGCGCTCAACCGCCGCTGGGCAGCACCAGCTTCATCATGTTGGTAGCGAGTTCGTGCGCAAGCGCCTCGTCATCCATGCGGCCCGGCTGGTGCCACGTGTACATGAAGCCGACCACGCTGCCGATCGCATGCGCCGTCACGCGCGCATCGCCAAAGGCAAACACGCCCTCGCGCTTGCCCTCTTCCAGCAACGCATACAGGTCGCGGTAGAAGCCGCGCGCCATGCTGTCGAGCCACGCCACGGTCTCGGGGCGCAGGTACTGGTTGTCGCGGAAGCTGAGCGTCGCGGGCACGTGGCAGGCGACGCAGCGGCGCGCCATTTCGAGCAGGCAGGCATGCAGGCGCTCGCGCACCGGCAGCGCCGGGTCGGCGGTTTCGCGGATCACGGGCAGGCAGGTCTGCGCCGACTCGCGGCACAGGATGTCGAAGATCTCGTACTTGTCGGTGAAGTAGTAGTAGACCGCCGGCTTGGTCACGCCCAGCGCGCGGCACAGGTCGTTCATGGTCATGCCGGGATAGCCCTTGGTGTAGAAGAGCTGCGCGGCGGTATCCAGGATCTGGCGGCGGCGCGCTTCCTGGCGCTCGGCGATCTGCGCGCGCGCCGGCACGGGCTCGGGCGCGACGTCTTGTGGGTTGGGGCTCGGTACGGTCGACATGATCGCAATTCTCGCATGGCGCCATGGGCGGGAACGGACCAGAATGCGCCGATCGTCAGTTGGTCGCGGCCGCCTTGCCGCTCGCGGTCAGCGTATCGACGCGGGTAGCGGGCGGCGCCAGCCGGCGCAGCGCCGCCTCGCGCTCGGCGGACGGCAGCGCGCCGATGCGGCCGGCTTCGGCATAGAAGCGGCGCCAATCGCCATCGCACTGCGCCAGCAGCGCGGTAAAGGCCGGCACCCACTGCTGGTAGGTCGCCACCGCCGCCAGGTGGGCATTGGTCAGGGGCTGGTCGAACCAGCGGTCATAGCCGCTGTAGTTGCCCCACTCCACCTTGAGCCGCGCGTATTGTTCGCGCATGTCGGCGAAGATCCTGGCCTTGCCCTCGCGCTTGGCTTCGTCGTCCAGCGGCGTCTCGTACAGCGCCGCCAGCCGGTCGCGCGTGCCGAGCAGCAGCGCGCGGAACTGCTGGCGGCGCGCGTCGTACTGGCGATAGCTGGCGCGCGCGTCCTCCGACGCATCCTCGGCCAGCCAGCGCTCCACGCCGGCGGCTTCCACGGCGGTGGCAAAGGACTCGTTGAAGGCGGTGTCGTTGCGCACGTAGACCACCTGGTGCGCCAGTTCGTGGAAGATCAGCCGCGCCAGCTCGCCTTCCGGCAGGTAGACGAAGGTGTTGAGCAGCGGGTCGTCGAAATAGCCCAGCGTCGAATAGGCGGGAATGCCTGCCACGTACGCTTCCAGGCCGTCGCGGCGCAGGCCCTGCGCGTACTGCTCGGCATCGGCCTGCGCGTAGTAGCCGCGGTAGCTGATGCAGCCGACGATCGGGAAGCACCACTTGCGCAGCTCCATCGACAGCTCGGGCGTGGCGAACACGCTCCACACCACGTAGGGCCGGTGCAGGTTGGCGTAGCGGCGGTAGCTGCCGTTGTCGGGCAACTTCAGCTCGCGCGACGCGTAGTCGCGGATGCGGCCGGCCAGCGCCAGCCGTTGCGCCAGGCGCGCGTCGTTGGCGTCGCGCGCGCCGGCAATGGCGTCGTCGAGCGGCTGCGCCTGCGCCATCACGCCGAGGTGGCCGCCGATCGACTGCGCGTAGTAGCTGACGGTTTCGCACCCGGCCGTGAGCAGGGCCAGGGCCGTCATGACCGCCGCCGCCAGGATTGCCGCCCCGCGCCGGCGGCCGGGCCGCGGACCGTGCCGCGCGTTCATGCCGGCTGGACCGCCCCTTCCGTGCAGGCCTCGACCTGCACCAGGCAGTCATAGAATACCGGCGCCCGCCCCAGGTCGGTCAGGCGCTGGCTGGTCAGCTCGTTGGCGTTCTTGCCGTCCGAAGCCAGCTTCTTCCACCAGATCGACAGGCCTACCACCAGCCCGCGCCGGGCGCGGTCGGTCACGCGGGCGCGCGCCAGCATGCTGCCGCGGTCGTTGAAGGCGCGCACCATGGCGCCGTCCACGATGCCGCGCTCGGCGGCGTCGGCCGGGTGGATGTCCAGGTGCGGCTCGCCCTCGGTGGCGCGCAGGCTGTCGACATTGACGAAGGAGCTGTTCAGGAAGTTGCGCGCCGGCGGCGAGATCATCGCCAGCGGGTAGCGCGCCGCAAGTTCCGGCGCGGTCGCCGGGGACTCGTACTGCGGCACGTAGTCAGGCAGCGGGTCGAAGCCGTCGCGCGCCATCGGCTCGGAATAGAACTGGCACTTGCCCGAGTCGGTCGGAAAGCCGCCTTCGGCGAACGGTGCCGGCGCCAGCGCCAGCTTCTGCCAGCCCTGCTCCTTGAGCGATGCCCAGCTGATGCCGGCGGCACGCGCGTCGCCCGGAAGGATCGCCTGCGCGGCGATGTCGTCATCGCTGTCGGCAAAGCACGCCTCGGCAAAGCCCATGCGCAGCGCCAGGCGGCGGAAGATCTCGGTGTTCGGCAGCGCCTCGCCCATCGGCGCGATCGCCGCGTTGTTGGCCAGGAAATAGGTGTGGCCGTAGGCCTTGTGCACGTCGGTGTGCTCCAGCTGCGTGGTGGCCGGCAGCAGGATGTCGGCGTAGTCGGCGGTATCGGTGCGGAAGTGCTCCAGCACCACGGTGAACAGGTCTTCACGCGCAAAGCCTGCGGCCACCTTGCTGGATTCCGGCGCCACCGCGACCGGATTGCTGTTGTAGACCACCACCGCCTCGATCCGCGGTGCACCGGGGGCGGGGTCTGCCAGCAGTGCATCGCCGATGGTGCTCATGTTGACCAGCCGCGGCAGCTTCCCGGGCCAGCCCGGCAGCAGGTCGGGCCGCTGCAGCGCGGCCTCGTTGATCGGGAAGAAGCCCGAGGTCGACAGCTGCAGCCCGCCCGCGGCATGGCGCCACGCGCCCACCAGCGACGGCAGGCACGCCACCGCCCGCACCGCCTGGCCGCCGCCGTGCACGCGCTGCATGCCGTAGTTCAGGCGGATCGCCACCGGCTGGCGCTCGCGTACCGCCAGCTGGCCGTAGAGGCCTGCCAGCCACTCGATGTCTTCAACGGGGATGCCGCAGATCTCGGCCACGCGCGCCGGCGGATAGGACTGGGCGCGCTCGCGCAGTGCCTCGAAGCCCACCGTGTGGCGTTCGATGTAGTCGTGGTCGAGCAGCCCGTCGCGGACCAGCACATGGATCATGCCCAGCGCCAGCGCGCCGTCGGTGCCGGGCATCGGCGCGATATGGCGGTGGCATTTCTCGGCACTCAGCGAGCGGTAGGGATCGATCGCCACCAGCGTGGCGCCGCGGCGCTTGGCTTCCTGCGCACGCGTCCAGAAATGCAGGTTGGAAGCGATCGGGTTGCCGCCCCAGATGATCACCAGCCTGGCATCGGCCACGTGCTCCATGTCCATGCCGACGCTGGCGCCATAGGTGTAGCGCAACGCGGTGGCGCCGGCGCTGGCGCAGATGGTGCGATCCAGCCGCGATGCGCCCAGCTTGTGGAAGAAGCGTGCGGCCATGCTCTCGCCCTGCACCAGCCCCATGGTGCCCGCATAGCTGTATGGCACGATGGCCTGCGGATCGCGCGCGGCGATGGCCTGCAGGCGCGTGGCGATGGTGTCGAGCGCTTCGTCCCAGGAAATCGGCGCGAACTTGCCCTCGCCCTTCCTGCCAATGCGCTTCATCGGCGTCAGCAGGCGGTCGGGATGGTAGGTGCGTTCGGTGTAGCGCGATACCTTGGTGCACAGCACGCCCTGCGTGCCGGGATGGTCCGGATCGCCGGCCACCTTGACGGCGCGGCCGTCCTCGACGGTGACGAGCAAGGCACAGGTGTCGGGGCAGTCATGCGGGCAGGCGGCGCGGACGATGCGGGAAGCCATGGGATCTCCGGGGGCTGGCGGTCTGTCGTTATCTTTCGTTCGGTCGGAACGTGAGGTTTGTGGCGCGGTTTCCGCGGGTCGCGGGCCGGCGCCGCGGCGCGTCCCCGTCCGTGCGGGCGTGAGGAGCCAGGGCGGGGAGTATCTCGATCGGATTGTATTCGATATGATGTGCCGGCGCGCGGCCGGCCCCATGCTGGCAGCGCGCTTGCCGACCAATGCCGGCGCAGACCGGCCCATGGCGGCGAACGGGTAACCGAACCACATTTTGCGGGGGTTTATGTTTTTCCGATCCGGGGTCAAGGGCCGGCTTGCCGGCCTGCTGGTGGCGTGCGCCATCGGCACGTGCGGCGCATCCGGCGCTGCCATCGCCAGCACTGCCATATCCGAAAGCGGCGTCACCGCCGACACCATCCTGCTGGGGCAATCCGCGGCACTGACGGGCCCGGCCAGGTCGCTCGGCAAGCAGATGAACGCGGGCGCGCGACTGTATTTCGACCACATCAACCAGCAGGGCGGCATTTTCGGCCGCAAGATCCGGCTCGAAGTGCTGGACGACTACTACGAGCCCGAGCCTGCCGCCAAGAACACCCGGAAGTTGATCGAGGAAGAGCGCGTCTTCGCGCTGTTCGGCTACGTCGGCACGCCCACCAGCCAGGCAGCGCTGCCGCTGGCGACAGAGGCCAGGGTGCCGTTCTTCGGCCCGTACACCGGCGCGCGCTCGGTGCGCGAGCCGCGCAGCCGCTACGTCTTCCATGTCCGCGCCGGCTACAGCGACGAGGCCACGGCGATCCTGCGCCAGATCCAGACCACCGGCCTGAAGCGCGTGGCGGTGGTCTACAACGACGATGCCTATGGCAAGGCCGAACTGGAGGAGCTGGAACGCGCAGTGAAGAGCGCCGCCGACAGCGGCGTGCAGCTGGTTGCGCGCGAAGCCGTGGTCCGCAATACGATGGAAATCGGTGACGCCATGCAGGGCGTGCTCAAGGCCAGCCCGGACACCGTGGTGATGATCAGCGCCTATCGCACCGCTGGCGCCTTCGTCAAGGAAGCGCTGCGCCGCGGCTACAACGGGCAGTTCTATAACGTCTCGTTCGTCGGCACGCAGGCGCTGGCCAACGAGGTCGGCGCGAAAGGCAGCGGCGTGATCATCTCGCAGGTGATGCCGCATCCGGGCAATGCCACGCTGCCGGTGGTGCGCGAATACCTGCGCCTGCTGCAGGCCGCGGGCAAGCCGAACGAGTTCGACTACGCCAGCATCGAAGGCTACATTGCGGCGAAGGCGTTTGCCGAAGGACTGCGCCGCGCGGGCAAGGACCTGACGCGCGAGAAGCTGGTGACCGCGCTGGAATCGATGCGAAGCGTTGACCTGGGCGGCTTCATCGTCAACTTCACGCCGGAGAACCATGTGGGGTCGCGGTTCGTGGAGATGACGGTGATCAATTCGAAGGGGCAGGTGATCCGGTGAGTTTTCCTGCCCGCGCCTGTTTTCTCCCCTCTCCCTCTTGGAGAGGGGAGCAAGGCAGCGGGATTGCGTAAGCCGCCGCGCTACTTCATGTCATTCAAATGACAAGCCGAAAACCGCATCGGCGCAATCTCCTTCAGCGCCGGCTGCTCTTCCTTGCAACGTGGCATCGCATACGGACAGCGCGGATGGAAATGGCACCCCGACGGCGGATTCAACGGTGAGGGAATCTCGCCCTTGATCGCCACATAGGTCTTCTTGCCGACCTCCAGCTTCGGCGCTTCGGCCAGCAGCGCCTGCGTGTAGGGATGGTTCGGCGCGGCGAACACGTCCTCGGTCGGCGCCGACTCCACCACCCGCCCCAGGTACATGATCACGACGCGGTCGCTGATGTGCTTGACCACGCCAAGGTCATGGCTGATGAACAGGTAAGTCAGGTTCAGCTCTTCGCGCAGCCGCATGAACAGGTTCAGCACCTGCGCCTGGATCGATACGTCGAGCGCCGCCACCGACTCGTCGCAGACCAGGAACTCCGGCTTTACCGCCAACGCCCGCGCAATGCCGATGCGCGCGCGCTGCCCGCCCGAGAACTGGTGCGGGAAGCGCCGCAGCACGGTCGGGTCCATGCCGACGCGCACCAGCATGTCCTCGACATAGCCCTTCTGCCCGCCACGGTCGACCATGCCGTGCACCACCGGCGCCTCGCCGATGATATCCAGCACCCGCAGCCGCGGATTGAGCGAGGCGTACGGATCCTGGAAGATCATCTGGATCGCCAGTTGCTTCTCGCGACGCTTGTCCGGCGGCAGGTGGTCGAGGTTGGTGCCGCGCCACAGCCGATCGCCTTCCGTCAGCGTGTGCAGGCCCACGGCCATGCGGCCCAGCGTGGACTTGCCGCAGCCGGATTCGCCCACCAGCCCCACCACCTCGCCGGTGCGGATGCTCAGGTCGACGCGGTCGACCGCATGCACCACCTCTTCGCGCGCATGGGCGCCGAACAGGTTGGCGATGCGCGCGGCGGTGTCGAGCGACTTGACGAAGCGCTTGGACACGCCGCGCAGCTCCAGCAGCGGCGCCGCCGGTGCCTCGCCCGGTGCAGACGCAGTGTTTGCCATCGGTCGGGATTGCAGTTCAGTCGTGGTCATGGTCATGCCGCCTCCTGGTTGGCCAGCACCGGATGGAAGCAGCGCAGGCGGCGGCCGTCGGGAGCGGTCTCCAGCGGCGGCTCGGTCTTGCACGCGGCGGTCGCATACGGGCAGCGCTCGCGGAACGAGCAGCCGCCCGGCAGGTTCAGCAGCGATGGCGTCATGCCGGGGATCTGCCGCAGCGGCGCGCCGCGCGGGTTGCGCGACGGTGCCGATCCGATCAGGCCGTGCGTGTACGGGTGCTCGGGATGTTCCAGCACCTGGCGCACATCGCCGGCTTCGACAATTTTGCCGGCATACATCACGCACACGGTGTCGGCCAGTCCCGCCACCACCGACAGGTCATGTGTGATCCAGATCAGTGCCGTGCCGGATTCGCGGCACAGGGTCTGCATCTCGTAAAGGATCTGGCCCTGGATGGTGACGTCGAGCGCCGTGGTCGGCTCGTCGGCGATGATCAGGTCGGGCTTGTTCAGCAGCGCGATCGCGATCGCCACGCGCTGGCGCATGCCGCCCGAGAACTGGTGCGGATAAGCCAGCAGGCGCTCGTCCGGGGACGGGATGCCGACCCGCGCCAGCGCATTGCGCGCGCGCTCGCGGGCCACCGCCTTACCGACGTTCTCGTGCGCCAGCACCGCCTCGATCATCTGCGTGTCGATGCGCAGGACCGGGTTGAGCGTCATCATCGGGTCCTGGAAGATCATCGCGATGCGGTTGCCGCGCACGTCGCGCTGCTGTGCCGGCGTCAGCGCGCGCAGGTCGCGCGTAATGCCGTCGCGGCTGGTGAGCGCGATGCGCCCGTCGACCACCTTCCCGGGCGGGTCGATCAGGCCCATGATCGAGTAGCCGGTCATCGACTTGCCGGAACCGGACTCGCCCACCAGCCCCATGATCTCGCCGCGGCCCACGGTAAAGGACACGTCGTCGACAGCCTTGGCAATGCCGCCGCGCGTATAGAAATGCGTCTTCAGGTTCTCTACGACCAGCGTAGGTTGTGCCATGTCGGTCTCCCGCGGGTTATTGCGTCTGCAGGCGCGGGTTGAGCACGTCGCGCAACTGGTCGGCCACCAGGTTCATCGCCACGATGGTGACCACCAGTGCGATGCCCGGGAAGAAGCTGATCCAGTACTTGCCCGACAGCATGTATTGCTGGCCGTTGGAGATCAGCGAGCCCAGCGACGGCTCCGTGATCGGCACGCCCAGCCCGAGGAACGACAGCGTCGCCTCCAGCGTGATCGCCGACGCCACCTGCAGCGCCGCGATCACGATCAGCGGCGGCAGGCAGTTGGGCAGCAGGTGGCGGAACATGATGCGGCGCGGCGGCAGGCCCAGGCAGGTGGCCGCCTCGATATATTCCTTGCGGCGCTCCACCAGCGCGGCGCTGCGCGTGGTGCGCGCGTAGTAGGCCCACTGCACCGCCACCAGCGCGATCACGATATTGCCCAGCCCAGGGCGCAGGAACGCCAGCAGGATCAGCGCCAGCAGGATCGGCGGGAACGACAGCTGCAGGTCGGCCACGCGCATGATGAAGGCCTCGGTGCGCCCGCCCAGGAAGCCGGCCAGCAGGCCCAGCGTGGCACCCAGCAGCAGCGCAATCACGGTGCTGACCACGCCCACGCCGATGCTGATGCGCAGCCCGTACATCACCGCCGACAGGATGTCGCGCCCCTGCTCGTCCGAGCCGAGCAGGAAGGTCATGCCGGTGCCGGCCTTCTCGCCCGGCGCCAGGCGCGCGTCGAGCACGTCGAGCGTAGCCAGGTCATACGGGTTCTGCGGCGCCAGCCACGGCGCGAGGATCGCAATCAGGATGATGGTGACCAGCGTGGCCAGCCCGGCCACCGCGATCTTGCTGGAAAAGAACTCCGTGGCAAAGCGGCGCCACGGCGATTGTTCGCGCGCGGCCGGCGAAGTCTTGTCTTGCGGTTCAACGGTTGCGGCAGTCATGGCTCAGCCCTTGTTGTCGGCAATGCGCACGCGCGGATCGAGCATGCTGTAGACGATGTCCACCACCAGGTTGATCAGGATAAACAGCGTCACGATCACCATCAGGTAGGCGACGATCACCGGCCGGTCCAGCAGCTGGATCGAGTCGATGATCAGCTTGCCCATGCCGGGCCAGGCAAAGATCGATTCGGTCACGATCGCGAATGCGATGATCGAGCCGAACTGCAGCGCGATCACGGTGACGATCGGGATCAAAATGTTCTTCAGCACATGCACGCCGACGATGCGCGTATTGGACAGGCCCTTGGCGCGCGCGAACTTGACGTAGTCCTGCAGCATCGCCTCCTGCGTGCCGGCGCGCGTGAGCCGGATCACCATGGCGATGTTCAGCAGCGACAGCGTCACCGCCGGCAGCACCAGGTGGCGGATGCCGTCGACGGTCAGGAAGCTGAGCGGGATGCCGAGCACGCGCACGGTCTCGCCGCGGCCGTTGGACGGCAGCCAGCCGAGCTGCACCGCGAACACCATGATCAGCATCAGGCCGACCCAGAACGTGGGCAGCGAGAAGCCCAGGATCGACACCGTCATGATTGACTTGCCCGCCACGCCGTTGGGCCGCAACCCGGCCCACAGCCCCAGCGGGATGCCAAGCACGATCGCCAGCAGGATCGCGCACACGGCCAGCTCCATGGTGGCCGGCATGCGCTCGAAGATCAGCTTGAGCGCCGGCGTGCCGTGCGCGAACGAGGTACCGAGGTTGCCCTGCAGCGCATTCTGCAGGAACACCCAGTATTGCTCCCATAGCGGCTTGTCCAGGCCAAGCGCCGCGATGGTGCGCTTGATGTCCTCCTGGTCGGCCTGCGGGTTGATCAGGATGTCGACGGGATTGCCGATGGCAAAGACGCCGAGGAAAACCAGCAGCGACATGACGAAGAGCACCACTACGCTCTGCATCAGGCGCCGGATGATGAAAACCAGCATATAAAGACCACTATCCTTTCGCGCGCGAATGCGCACGCCGCCCGGGAGCGCCATGCGCTTCCAGGCGGCGCGGCAGCCATGCGCGGCACCGCGAACTCAGCAGCAGGCAGCCTGCTTACCGGGGCTTGACTTACTGGGGCTTGAAGTTATGCGCGTAGGTGCGCTCGTCGGTACGCGGCACGTAGACGATGCCCTTCTGCGTGGCCCAGGTGGTCACCTGCTGGTGGATCGGGATGATACCGCCATCGTTGATCGCGATCGCGGTGGCTTCCTGCAGCATCTTGGAGCGTTCGGCGTCATTCACGGTAGACAGCGCCTGTTCCAGCACCACATCCATCTTGGGGTTGCAGTATTCACCCCAGTTGGTGGTGCCAAAGCCCTTCTTGCTGTCCTCGCACGCCAGCAGCGCGCGCAGCGGCGAGCTGACCTCGCCGGTCTGCGCGCCCCACCCGAGCAGGCCGAACGACCACTCGTGCTTGATGCCCTTGGACGAGTACGTCGCCATCGGCATGCCTTCGACCTTGGTGGCGATGCCGATGCGGGTCAGGTTCTGCGCGATCGTCTGCGCGATCTTCTCGTCGTTGACGTAGCGGTTGTTGGGCGTGTGCAGCGTCACGCCGAAGCCGTTCGGGTAGCCTGCCTGGGCCAGCAGCTTCTTGGCGCCTTCGGGGTCGTACTTGACCGTCTTCAGGTTGGGGTTGTAGCCGAACAGCGTGGGCGGCACCAGGTTGTTGGTCGGCTCCGACAGGCCTTCCATCAGCCGGTCCTTGATGCCCTGCCGGTTGATCGCCATGCTGATGGCATTGCGCACGCGCGCATCCTTCAGCGGGTTCTTGTCCAGCGGCGCGCCTTCCTTCGTGGTGACGTAGGGCGACTTGTCGCGCTTGGCATCGAAATACAGGTAGATCACGCGGTGCGAGATCTTGGAAAAGAACGACAGCTTGGGATCCTGCCGCACCTTGGGCAGGTCGGGCGTCGGCACGTTCTCGATCGCCTGCACGTCGCCCGACAGCAGCGCCGCCAGACGCGTGGCCGGATTCGGGATGAAGCGCAGCGTGGCCTTTTCCCACGCCGGCTTGGCGCCCCAGTAGTTGTCGTTGCGCACCAGTTCGACCCGGTCGTCGCGGGCGTAGCTGACGAACTTGAACGGCCCGGTGCCGATCATGCCCTTGCCCTGGGCGAAGTCGTCCGAGCTCAGGCCCTGCGTCGCCTTTTTCTGCACGATGAAGATCGACGTCAGGTCGTTCAGCATCAGCGGGTACGGCTTGTTGGTGGTCAGCTGGATGGTGTACTTGTCGATCACCTTCTTGTTGACGATCGCCTTGGTGTAGACATCGAACTTGCCCGGGCTGTTCTGGATGGTAGCCGGGCGGTCCAGCGACCAGACGATGTCTTCGGTGGTCAGCTCGGAACCGTCATGGAACTTCACGCCCTGGCGGATCTTGAATTCCCAGGTCAGGTTGTTGACCAGCTTCCAGGACTCGGCCAGGCCGGGAATGATGCGGCTGTCCGGGTCCATCTTCACCAGCGAGTCGAAGATGTGCTCCGACACGTTGATATTGGAGAACAGGTTGTAGAAATGCGGATCCATCGAGGTCGGCGGCGAACTCATGGCCAGTTTGAGGTCCGCGGCCTGGGCGCTGCCGGACCATGCCAGGCCAAGGGCCCCGGCCACGGCGACAACACCGATTGCCTTCTTGAAAGTGCGAAGGGACATCGCGCAATTCTCCCTGTAGGAAGTGAAGCAGACGTTTTAGGATCGGCAATGCACGCGCCGCGGGTCACGCGGCAGGTCGCGCACGGGCGCTGCTTTTTGGTGCGCTATCTGGCGCAGCGATGCAGCGCAAAACGGCAATTTGCCGGCCGGACACTTCAAGCATGAACTGTTCCAGCAGTCGACATATCCCGGCAATGCGGGGAAACCCACACCGTTTGGCATATTGCACCGCGCCATTCGCTGCATGAGGCACGAACCGGCGCATTTTGGCGCTTTTCCGAGAGGCATCGTATGATCGGGGGTATCCGACGCCTACCCGGCGCGCCACGCCCAGACTCCGGCATCATGAAGCTCATCCCCGAAATCCTGCAGGCGCAAGCTGAAATCCGCGCGATCCGCCGCGATATCCACGCGCATCCGGAACTCTGCTTCGAAGAACAGCGCACCGCCGACGTGGTCGCCCGCAACCTCGAGTCGTGGGGCATCGAAGTGCATCGCGGCCTCGGCACCACCGGGCTGGTCGGGGTGATCCGCAATGGCGGCAGCGCGCGCACCATCGGCCTGCGCGCCGACATGGACGCCCTGCCGCTGCAAGAGGCCAACACCTTCGGCCACTGTTCGCAGCATGCGGGCAAGATGCATGCGTGCGGCCACGATGGCCATACCGCGATGCTGCTCGGCGCGGCGCGCTACCTGGCGCAGCACAAGCCCTTCGACGGCACCGTGCACCTGATCTTCCAGCCGGCCGAGGAAGGCGGTGGCGGCGCGCGCGAGATGATCAAGGACGGGCTGTTCTCGCGTTTTCCCTGCGATGCGGTGTTCGGCGTGCACAACTGGCCCGGCATGCCGGTCGGCGCTTTCGGCACGCGCGTGGGTCCGCTGATGGCTTCGAGCAATGAATTCCGCATCGTCGTGCGCGGCAAGGGTGCGCATGCGGCCATGCCGCACAATGGCAACGATCCGGTCTTCACTGCCGCGCAGATCGTCTCGGCGCTGCAAGGGATCATCACCCGAAACAAGCGCCCGATCGATACCGCAGTGATCTCGGTCACGCAGTTCCATGCCGGCGACGCCACCAATATCGTGCCGAACGAAGCCTGGATCGGGGGCACGGTGCGCACGTTCACGGTGCCGGTGCTCGACCTGATCGAGCGCCGCATGGAGGAAGTGTCCCGCGCCGTCGCGAGCGCGTTCGACTGCACCGTCGACTACGAATTCCACCGCAACTATCCGCCCACGATCAATACCGAGGCCGAGACCGGCTTTGCCGCCACGGTGGCCGCCGAACTGGTGGGCGAAGCCAATGTCGACAGCGATATCGAGCCGACCATGGGCGCCGAGGATTTCTCCTTCATGCTGCAGGAAAAGCCAGGCTGCTACCTGTTCCTCGGCAACGGCGACGGCGCGCATCGCGACAGCGGGCATGGCATGGGGCCCTGCATGCTGCATAACCCCAGCTACGATTTCAACGACGAACTGCTGCCGGTGGGCTCGACCTTCTTCGTGCGGCTGGTGGAGAAATGGCTGGCGCCCGCGTGACAACTAGAACTCAAGGCGCAGCCTGCAGGCAAAATCGATAACAGCGCATTCGCGCAAGACAGGGGGAGCATCTGCATGGGCCGCTCGGCGCTTGATCGCGGGACGGCGCGCAGCTTTGCGCGCGTGGCGCTGGACAATATCCTGCGCCGCTATCCGTACAAGGTGGATCACATGATGTGCGCCACCGGCGACGTGGCCGAGCCGGCGACCTGGCACCCGGCCTTCTGCGGCAGCTACGACTGGCATTCGAGCGTGCATATGCACTGGCTGCTGGTGCGGCTGCTGGCGCTGTACCCGGACCTCGATGAAGCTGCCGAACTCCGCGATGCCCTCGACGCGCAGCTGCGGCCGCAGCATATCGCGGTCGAACTGGACTATTTCCATCGACCCGGTTCGCGGACGTTCGAACGTCCGTATGGCTGGGGCTGGGTGCTGAAGCTGCAGGCGGAATTGCTGGCACTGGCGCAGCAGGATCCGCGCGCCGCGGCATGGGCCGACGCGTGCGCGCCGCTCGCCTCGCACCTGTCGCGGCAATTGGCCGAGTTTCTGGACGCGGCGGATTTCCCGGTGCGCACCGGCACGCACTTCAACAGCGCCTTTGCCTGCGTAATGGCGCTGGCCTACGCGCGCGCGACGCAGGACACGGCCTTGCGGCGCGCCATTGTGCGGCGCGCGCACCGCTGGTTCGGGCACGACCGCAGCTATCCGGCGCGCTATGAGCCAGGCGGCGATGAGTTCCTGTCGGGCGGCATGACCGAAGCCGTATTGATGCATGCCGTCATGGACGGCAGCGCATTCGGGCAATGGTGGGAAATGTTCGTGCCGGGCGCGGCGGAACTGGCCAACTGGCTGACGCCAGTGGAGGTCGCTAATCGCAGCGATCCCAAGACGTCACATCTCGACGGGCTGAACCTGTCGCGCGCCTGGTGCTGGCGCCTGCTGGAGCCGGCGTTGCCGGAATCGCTGCGCCCGCTGGCCGTGCGCGCCTGGTCCGACCATATCGAGGCATCGCTGCCCTATGCCGTTGCCGGCGAGTATGTCTCGACACACTGGCTGGCCTCGTTCGCGGTGCTGGCGATGGCCGAGCCGGTCGGCGGCTGAAGCCGCCGCTTTGCCATCAGTCCAGCGCGATGTCCCCGTACCAGGATTCCGCGTTGCTCCGGGTGTTGTCGGTATCGGTCATGATGCCGACCGCAATCACTCGCCCAGGATCGGTGCCGAACGCCTTGCGGTAATCGGCGCGCAGGTCGCGTTCGTGGCATCGCCACTCATTGGCATGCTTCGTGCCGCTATCGACCACGATCATGCGCACACGGTCGGTATGCGGATTGGCCACCACCGAGCCTTCGGCGCGCTTGCCGCCCCAGATATACATCAGTGTGGCGTAGGGCATTTCCCGCCCGGTGGTGAGCCGTGCCATCTCGTACATCAGCTGGTCTTTCAGCGGCAGGCTGCCCTTGTCGCCATCGAAGGCGACGAACAGGCGCAGCGGAGAATCCTCGCGCGGACCGTGGCTGTTGTCGGCATTGCGGATGATGCCGCTGGTCTTCCAGCTCCAGCGCACCATGCCGGCATCGCGGTCGTGCAGGGGAACGTAGAGGCCTGACGCCGAGCTTTCGGCCTGCGCGTGGACGACGACGCGCTGGTCGACTTCGACTATCGAATAGCGCGTCGGGGTCTTGTTGCGGTTGATGGTCCAGGGCTGCCAGCCGATCGGCAGGCGGCCGTCACGCGGGGCAACCGAGAACAGCGGCAGCGTGGCACGGGTCTGGGGCTCGTCGGCGGCGTCTTCACCGTCGTCCCCGGCGTCTGCCTCCGCAGCCCGGGCACTGGCGGCGGCAAGCGGATCGCTCGGGGCGGCCGGCGCAACCTCGCCGCCGGCCGCGCGCTGCTCGGCGGCGACCTGGGCCGCGGCGTAAGCGCCCATGCGCTTGGCAAACGCCTGACAATCGACCGCCGAGGCCGTTGCCAGGGATGGCGTGTCAGCAGTGGAAGCGGAAGAACCCGTGGAACCAGGAGAAATGGATGCGCATCCTGCCAGCATCAGCGCGCTCGCCGCGCCCGTAAAAACCAGCCGAAACACCTTGGCCGTCATGTAACCCCTCGAATCCCGAAACTGGCCCTGCTTCCTTGGCAAGGACCTGTCTATTGCTCACAGCTTGCTGCCTGCAAACGGCTTCGTGCCGCTTGGGGACACTTAAAGGTCGAACATAGCAGAAGGTTTGCGGGGCCGGAATGCTGGCGTACCCGGGATGCGGCGGGAATACAACGGGGTTTTTTGATGTTGTCGCCGATTGTGAGGTGTTGTCGGTTGTTGGAGTGGCTTTGTCGCGGTTGGTGACAGGCCCGCCGTTGAGGCTTCGCCGTCGCTGCTGATGACGTGCTGTCGGCCGTTGAACCGACAGATACTGCCGGCGCGCAGCGCAGCCGTAGGCGTTCCTGCGTTGACGCCGGCAGCAGGCGCCCTACGCCCGGCATGGGGATCGTTCAATAGTCGGTCGACGCAGCCACCATCCCAGACTCACCTGGCGTAGCAGGTCCGAACCACCAGCCACATCGAACGGAAATCACCACCGCCCGAACCACCGACGCCGGTGAATTGATAGCCAGCCGCTCAGGCGACGCGTTTTTTGGTTACTTTTTGGCGCTCGGACAAAAAGTGACCCGCCCAGCAGGGCGGAACCAGGCGCTTCAACGGCCGACAGCATGTCACCAGCAACGCCAGCATGGCGCCAACCACCTTGTAGCAAAAAATCAAAACTCAAAAAGCAAAAACCCCTCGCAGCACACGCTGTCGAGGGGTTTTGCACAATAAGAGCCTGGCGATGACCTACTTTCACACGGGTAATCCGCACTATCATCGGCGCGGAGCTGTTTCACGGTCCTGTTCGGGATGGGAAGGGGTGGTTCCAGCTCGCTATGGTCACCAGGCATGAGGGGTTGTGGCGCTGGGGTTGAAGTCAGCGTCACGAATCGGGATGTAGTTGGGGTTGTGCGTATCTGGCACAGACACGATCACACACACCAGGTGAAACACACTGGTTATAGGATCAAGCCTTACGGGCAATTAGTACTGGTTAGCTTAACGCATTACTGCGCTTCCACACCCAGCCTATCAACGTCCTGGTCTCGAACGACCCTTCAAGGAGGTCAAGCCTCCAGGGAATCCTCATCTTCAGGCGAGTTTCCCGCTTAGATGCTTTCAGCGGTTATCTCTTCCGTACATAGCTACCCTGCGATGCCTCTGGCGAGACAACAGGTACACCAGCGGTACGTCCACTCCGGTCCTCTCGTACTAGGAGCAGCCCCCGTCAAGATTCCAACGCCCACGGCAGATAGGGACCAAACTGTCTCACGACGTTTTAAACCCAGCTCACGTACCTCTTTAAATGGCGAACAGCCATACCCTTGGGACCGGCTACAGCCCCAGGATGAGATGAGCCGACATCGAGGTGCCAAACACCGCCGTCGATATGAACTCTTGGGCGGTATCAGCCTGTTATCCCCAGAGTACCTTTTATCCGTTGAGCGATGGCCCTTCCATTCAGAACCACCGGATCACTATGTCCTGCTTTCGCACCTGCTCGACTTGTCGGTCTCGCAGTTAAGCACGCTTTTGCCATTGCACTTTAGGTACGATGTCCGACCGTACCAAGCGTACCTTCGAACTCCTCCGTTACACTTTGGGAGGAGACCGCCCCAGTCAAACTGCCTACCATGCACTGTCCCCGACCCGGATTCACGGGCCAAGGTTAGAACCTCAAACAAACCAGGGTGGTATTTCAAGGACGGCTCCACGTGAACTGGCGTCCACGCTTCAAAGCCTCCCACCTATCCTACACAGATCGGTTCAAAGTCCAATGCAAAGCTACAGTAAAGGTTCATGGGGTCTTTCCGTCTAGCCGCGGGGAGATTGCATCATCACAAACACTTCAACTTCGCTGAGTCTCGGGAGGAGACAGTGTGGCCATCGTTACGCCATTCGTGCAGGTCGGAACTTACCCGACAAGGAATTTCGCTACCTTAGGACCGTTATAGTTACGGCCGCCGTTTACCGGGACTTCAATCAAGAGCTTGCACCCCATCATTTAATCTTCCGGCACCGGGCAGGCGTCACACCCTATACGTCCACTTTCGTGTTTGCAGAGTGCTGTGTTTTTATTAAACAGTCGCAGCCACCATTTTATTGCAACCCCTTCACCCTTCTGGCGCAGGCCAGTCAAGCTACCAGGGCGTACCTTATCCCGAAGTTACGGTACCAATTTGCCGAGTTCCTTCTCCCGAGTTCTCTCAAGCGCCTTAGAATACTCATCTCGCCCACCTGTGTCGGTTTGCGGTACGGTCTCGTATGACTGAAGCTTAGAGGCTTTTCTTGGAACCACTTCCAATTGCTTCGCAGCACTAGGCCGCTCGCCCCACATCCTTGAATCCCGCGCCCGGATTTGCCTGAGCGCCTTCTCCAATGCAGGGACCGGGACTTCCAACACCCGGACAACCTTCCGCGATCCGTCCCCCCATCGCATCATACGACGGTGCAGGAATATTAACCTGCTTCCCATCAGCTACGCATCTCTGCCTCGCCTTAGGGGCCGACTCACCCTACGCCGATGAACGTTGCGTAGGAAACCTTGGGCTTACGGCGAGGGGGCCTTTCACCCCCTTTATCGCTACTCATGTCAGCATTCGCACTTCTGATACCTCCAGCATCCTTTACAAGACACCTTCACAGGCTTACAGAACGCTCTCCTACCACGCACTTGCGTGCGTCCGCAGCTTCGGTATATAGCTTAGCCCCGTTACATCTTCCGCGCAGGACGACTCGATCAGTGAGCTATTACGCTTTCTTTAAAGGGTGGCTGCTTCTAAGCCAACCTCCTGACTGTTTTAGCCTTCCCACTTCGTTTCCCACTTAGCTATATTTGGGGACCTTAGCTGGCGGTCTGGGTTGTTTCCCTCTTGACACCGGACGTTAGCACCCGATGTCTGTCTCCCGTGATTGCACTCTTCGGTATTCGGAGTTTGCTATGGCGGGGTA